>JBGPID010000029.1:0-14406 GCA_041484725.1 Geobacteraceae bacterium
ACCGAGGGATGGGGATTATCCCCTGGCATCTTTATTATTCAAAAATCAAACAAGGAGGAATGAATGAAGATCTATTACGAAAAGGATAGTAACCCGAAGCTGCTCAAGGGGAAGACGGTTGCGATCATCGGCTACGGGAGCCAGGGGCATGCCCACGCCAACAATCTCAAGGAGAGCGGCGTAAGTGTCATTGTCGGGGAAATGGTGGGGAGTGAAACCGCCAAGAAGGCAAAAAATGCCGGTTTTAAGGTCTTCGACGCCGCCACTGCCGCTGCTAAAGCCGATATTGCTGTAATTTTACTTCCCGATGAACTGCAAGCCGGTATCTATGATGCCGAGATAGCCCCCAACCTCAAAAAAGGGGCGTATCTTATGTTCGCCCACGGCTTCAACATCCATTACGGCCAGATAGTTCCCCGTCCGGACATCAATGTGTTCATGGTGGCGCCGAAGGGACCCGGCCATCTGGTGCGCCATGAATACCTGAAGGGGGGCGGGGTGCCGGCGCTCATCGCCATTCAGCACGATCCGGCCGGCGACACCAAGGAGATAGCCCTTGCCTATGCCGCGGCCATCGGCGCCGGCAGGGCAGGCGTCATCCAGACGAGTTTCCGTGAAGAGACCGAGACCGACCTATTTGGCGAGCAGGCGGTACTCTGCGGCGGCATTACCTCCCTGATCCAGGCGGGTTACGAGACCCTGGTGGAAGCCGGGTATTCACCGGAAATGGCCTATTTCGAGGTCCTCCATGAGACGAAACTGATCGTCGACCTGATCTACGAGGGGGGTATCGCCAACATGCGCTACTCCATCTCCAATACCGCCGAATACGGCGACCTGACCCGCGGTCCGCGCATCATTACCGAAGAGACCAAGAAGGAGATGAAGAAGATCCTGCGCGAGATCCAGACCGGCGAATTCGCCCGGGAGTGGATCCTCGAGAACAAGGCCAACAAGCCGATGTTCAACGCCCTGCGCCGCGAAGGGGCGGCCCATCCCATCGAGGATGTGGGGGCGAAGCTGCGCTCCATGATGGCCTGGATCGGCGCATCCAAAATCGTTGACAAGACCAAGGCATAATCGCTAAAAATCAGGTGATCAGGCTGAAGGCTGAAGTATCCGAAAAATCATTTCTACCTTCGGTCTTCAGCCTTCAGACTTTAAACCTGACTTTCGTCTTCAACCTTCAACCTGATTTTAAACTGGATTTAACATGCGCAATGAAAATAATCCCATAGCTGTCGAAGGATACCCTTTCATTGCCTTGGCCGGTTTTGCAACCCTGGTGTTTACCCTTCTCTTATGGAAGGTTCCCGCCGTAGTCGCGCTTTTCCTGACCCTCTTCATTACTTACTTTTTCAGAAATCCCGAGCGGATCGTTCCGGAGGACGAAAATGCCGTGGTTGCACCTGCCGATGGAGTAATCATCTATCTGGGGCCCTCCACTGAAGATCATCTTAAAGATGAGATGACTAAAATCAGCATTTTTATGTCTGTCTTCAATGTCCATGTCAATCGTTCCCCCATTTCCGGCCGGATTATTGATACCTTTTATTGCCGCGGCAAATTCCTTGATGTGCGCGATGAGCGGGCCACCTTCGAGAACGAACGGGCCGGGCTCTTACTGGAAAGCCCGCGGGGGATCACTATTGTCGTCGTTCAGGTCGCGGGGCTCATCGCCCGGCGGATCGTCTGTTATCCACAAAAGGGGGATACGGTGATGCGGGGCGAACGCTATGGTTTGATCCGCTTCGGTTCCAGGCTGGATGTATATCTTCCCCGGAATACCGATCTGCGAGTAATGGTCGGGGATAAGACAGTGGCCGGTGAAACTGTCCTGGGGTATCTGCCATGAACGGTGAGAAAATAGATATGTCGGAGAGCATGAGGAAGGGGATATATATCCTTCCCAATCTCTTTACCACCGGAAGCCTGTTTGCCGGGTTCTACAGCATGGTTGCCACCATGAACAGTGATTACAGGACCGCGGCGATCTGGGTGCTGGTTTCTTCCATTTTCGACGGTCTGGACGGCAAGGTGGCGCGGCTTACCGGCACATCCAGCAAGTTCGGTGTGGAGTACGATTCCCTGGCCGATCTGGTCGCCTTTGGGGTGACACCGGGGTTGCTCATGTACGCGTGGGCGCTCAAGCCTTTCGGCCGGCTAGGCTGGCTGGCGGCTTTTCTATTCGTGGTCTGCGGCGCCTTGCGGCTCGCCCGCTTCAATGTCCAGGTGAATACCATCGAAAGCAAACGCTTCGTCGGTCTTCCCATCCCTGCAGCGGCCAGCATGGTTTCAGCCACCGTACTCCTCTTCAACCATTTCGGCTGGCCCAGTTCCTCCAAGAAGCTGGCCATTCTCTTACTTATTTACTTCCTGGCATTCCTGATGGTATCCAACTTCAAGTATTATTCATTCAAGGACCCGGAACTTATCAAACGCCAGCCGTTCGGTTTTCTGGTTTTTGCCGTAATCCTTCTAATCGTCATTGCCGCGGAACCGGTACTGATGCTGTTTGTGATCTTTCTCGGCTATGTCATATCGGGGCCGGCCGGTTTCATTTTAACCCTGCCGCGCCGGCGCAGGCTTGAAAAAGCGATGCACAAGGGGCATGAATCGCATCTGCCGCCGGAGAATAAGAAGGACTGAATTAAATACCAAATCCGGTAATTTACCCTGTAGTTTAATTAAGAAAACACTTGACAGAAATCAAGGATTTTCTTATTATTCGAAATAATTATCAAAGGCTGTGATGAGGAGTAGTAACCGGCATACCCTTTCCAGAGAGCTGGTGGTTGGTGCGAACCGGCAGGTGGTATGGGTGAACTCGCCTCGGAGCCTCCCCTGTGAAAGGGGAACGCCGCTTTTACCCCTGGCCGCGTAGGATTTCAGGATTTTTTGCCAGGACTAAAAACCGGTGTCTCCCTGGTAGTAGAGGACGCCCTGCCCACGTAACGGGTACAACGAGGTCTTAGACCGTTTTGCTTTCGCACCGCTTCTTTTGAAGGTATCGGCGTGAACGGTAAACGGTCAGGATGAAGAGGGTGGTACCGCGGAGCTTTGAGCCTTCGCCCCTTTGTTGGGGCGGAGGCTTTTTTATTTCTGGCCGCGAATTTTTCAGGAATACGAAAAACGAACGCGCAAAACTGACCACAATTCGTAATTGACCGAAATAATTAAAGGATAGTCCGTGTGATATCCGGATGCAGGATTGGCTTATCATGAAGACCACTTTTTATTCCATTATACTTTCAAAGACGGCGCAATTAACTCCACCCGCCCTGAACCTTAGATCCCCCAACCCCTTGCTAATCGTGAAGCGGGTTGGGGGAAATTGAGAGTTTTGACGATGGTCGTGTGAAGGAAAAGGTAAGTTATACGAAGTCTCAAGTTGTCTTGTTTCCAAAACAGGATTCAAAATAAAGGAGGAAGATTATTATGACCGCAAAAAAAGTTGAAGCAAAGACGATAAAGATATTCGATACGACACTCAGGGACGGAGAACAGTCTCCCGGCGCCAGTATGAACATCGATGAGAAACTGCGGATAGCCAGACAGTTGCAGAAACTGAACGTGGATGTGATCGAGGCGGGTTTTCCCATCGCTTCCGTAGGGGACTTCGAGGCGGTGAAAAAAGTCGCCCAGACCATCAAGGGGCCTGAGATCGCCGGGCTCTGCCGCGCCACCGGCAAGGACATCGATCGGGCATGGGAGGCGCTCCAGCATGCGGGAGAAAGGGGGCGCATCCATACCTTTATCGCCACTTCCGACATCCATATGAAGTACAAGCTGAAGATGACCCCCAGGGAGGTGCTTGATGCGGCGGTCAAGGCGGTGAAGAGGGCGAGGTCGTATACCTCCAATGTGGAGTTTTCCTGTGAGGATGCGGCGCGCAGCGACCTCAAGTTCATGACCGAGGTGGTCGGAGCGGTTATCGATGCAGGCGCTAGCACTGTCAACATCCCCGACACGGTCGGCTATACCATCCCCTTCGAGTATTTCAACATCATCAAGTATCTGCGGGAAAACGTCGCCAATATAGATCAGGCGGTAATTTCCGTCCACTGCCACAACGACCTGGGACTGGCCGTGGCCAATTCTATTGCTGCGGTGCAGGCCGGCGCGGGGCAGGTGGAATGCACCATCAACGGCATAGGCGAGCGTGCCGGCAACTGTTCCCTGGAAGAGTTCGTCATGGTACTCAAAACCCGTCACGACATTCTTCCCTTCCGGACCAGCGTGGCAACCGAGCAACTGACGCCGGCCAGCCGGCTCCTCACGACCGTCACCGGCATCGTGGTGCAGCCCAACAAGGCGATCGTCGGTGCCAACGCCTTTGCCCATGAGGCGGGAATTCACCAGCACGGTGTGCTGATGGAGAAAACCACGTACGAGATCATGACCCCAGAATCGGTGGGACTCAAGGAGAACCTGCTGGTTCTCGGCAAGCATTCAGGACGGCACGCCTTCAAAAAAAGATTGGAGGAACTCGGTTATGATCTGGATGATGCCAATATGAACAAGGCCTTTGAGCGGTTCAAGGCACTGGCCGATCTGAAGAAAGAGGTGTTCGATGAAGACCTGGACGTGATAGTGGCCGACGAAGTGCTGATGCGGGCCGATGAAAAAATAAAGCTCAGCCATATTACCGTCACCTGCGGCTCCTTTGCCGTGGCCACGGCCACGGTGCAACTGGAAATTGAAGGAAAACAGCTGCGCACCGCCGAGCTGGGAGACGGGCCGGTCGACGCCACCCTGAAGGCGATCAGAAAGCTGACCAGGAGCCGGGCGAAACTCCAGCAGTACAACGTCGGTTCAATAACCGGCGGCACCGATGCCCAGGGGGAGGTGACGGTACGGCTCGAGGAGGGGGGGCGGACCGTGCTCGGACGCGGCTCATCCACGGACATTATCGAGGCTTCGGCCAAGGCGTATATTCATGCCTTGAACAGGCTCCAAATGAAAAAGGATAGACTTATGGAGCACCTATAGTCTTTATTACCACAGAGCCATCCGGGGTTCCTGGTCCCCGGATGACTTGCCGTTCCGGGAAAAACGGCTTTGACATAAAAGGTTTTTCCGGATTGACAAAAAACGCTTTTATGTTAATCTTCATGAAAATGTTTCGAATGCTTGAACACCTTTATTCAGTGCATCATTCCGCATTTGGGATTAATCTGGTCAAAAATAAGTAAATAGAATTGCTGATCGTGAGTTTATGGCTTAGGCCAGAATGAAAAAATGGTAAAGGAGGAAACGGTGATGCCTCGAATCCTGTTTCTGTTCGCATCCGCCCTTTCGTTTTTTGCGGGGGCCGCATATGCCAGCGATACGTGCAAGGAGTGTCACGACGACATCTTCGCCAAACATGTCGCAAGCCTGCATGGCAAAGCCGGCAAGGATTGCGAATCCTGCCATGGTGGGAGCGCAGATCATGTTGCCAATCCGTCCAAGACGAACATAATCACATTCGGCAAGGGGGGGGACGCAAAGGTTCAAAACAAACAGTGTCTCTCCTGCCACGGATCAAATCAGAACCTGATGTCGTGGGATACTTCTCTGCACAAGCAGGAAGACATCGCCTGTGTTGCCTGCCACACTGTGCATAATTTGCCGAAACCCTTTGCACAGGAACCGGCGGTCTGTTTCGGATGTCACAAGGATATCCGATCTCTGGCCAATAACTTCTCGCATCATCCGATCATCGAGGGCAAGGTAAAGTGCTCCGCCTGCCACAACCCCCATGGCACCATGACTAAGGCCATGATCAAGGAAGAAAGCGTCAACCAGCTTTGCTACAAATGCCATAGCGACAAGCGCGGCCCGTTTGTGTGGGAACATCCGCCGGTAGCGGAGAATTGCCTTACCTGCCACAATCCTCATGGCGCCAAGAGCGGCCGGCTCCTGAATGAAAAGATGCCCACCCTCTGCGAAAACTGTCATGCCGATTTTGATCATCACTCGGTGGCTTACGGCAGTAACATGGGGTTCAAGGGCGGCGTTAATAAAAGGCCTGAGTTTATCGGGAGATCATGTCTCAACTGTCACGGCGCCATTCATGGCAGTTCAGCTCCCGGTGGTGGTAATGGCAATTTATTCTTTCGCTAACGGAGGCTCGTTCCTATGAAATATATACTTCCATCATTTTTGATCATGGTTGCTATTTGTAGCGGTACCGCCTTTGCCGAGGAGATCACTGGAACAATCGGCCTGGGCGGAGAATATCTCAATGTGCGCGGCGACATGGCCAAGTTCAATGAATACGGAGACATCGACAGCGGAGTCACCGGGCAGATCAATCTCGATGTCAATCTCAAGAATTACTACCTATCACTGGACGGCAAGAATATAGGCTGGGACTACAACAAAGCGGCCGGACTTGACAACCAGAGTTACACCCTTAAAGGCGGCATGTACGAACAGTTCAAGTACTCACTATTCTATGACGAAACTCCCCATAACATCACCTTCGGCGCCAAATCCGCATATAGCGGGATCGGGGGAAACAACCTGACCAATGACGTTTCCAATCCTGCTTTGCCGCTGAACAGCTTTGATTACCGGACAAAGCGCACCACTTACGGTGGCAGCATTGAAGGCTCTTTCAATACCCCTTTCTTCTTTGGCGCCAAGGTCGACAGGAGTGAAGTAAACGGCATACTTCCTGCTGGTACGGCTTTTGGCCTTGAGCTTCCGATGCCCATCAAATACAGTACCGATAATCTTTACCTGGAGACCGGCTACCGGACCCGGACCGTGATCTTCAAGGTCGACGGCACCCTCAGTCAGTTCGAAAACCATAACGGACCATGGCTTTCTTTTGAGCAGCCATTCGGTGGTGGACCCACCAATTATACGCTTCCTCCGGACAACACCTATTACAAAGTTGGTGGTTCGCTGATGGTCAGGCTCCCTCTTAACTCCTCCTTTGTGGCCCGTGGAAGCTTTGCCAAGCTCGAAAACAACCAGAATCTGATCGAAACCGGACAGAGTTTTAACGGAGACGTTAATCACACTTCTATCTCCGCGGCGCTGGCCAGCAACCCCTTCAGTCCCCTCAACCTCCGTCTATTCTACAACTTTTTCGAGAGAGACAACTCATCAACCATCTTGACGAGTTATGGCGGTGATCCCACAACCAGATACGACTATAGCAAGCAATCGACCGGCATAGATATTGGCTACCGCCTGCCGGCCAAGACAAAGGCTGATGCCGGATACGAGTATCAGTCGGTCATTCGCACCCGCGAAGACGGAACCGAGACCCGTGACCACATTGTGTATTTCCAGCTCAAGAACAGTTTCCTCGACTGGATGAGCGGCAAGGTGCGATATGAGCATCTGATCAGGAATAGCGACACTGCTTCCCCTGCCAGTATTGCAGACCCGAATGATCGTTTTTTCATAGACAATTTCCGCCGATTCGACGTTGCAGACAAGACGCAGGATAAAGTCAAAGTCGGGATCGATTTTCAACCACTAAACAACTTGGATCTGGGAGTCGAATACAACTTCAAACATAATAGCTACGATAATCCGCTCCGGGATACCTTGTTTAACGACATTGACCTTACGCCCCTCGGCAATTCGCTCCTTGGCGTTCAGAGCGATACCCGCCATGAAATCTATCTTGATGCCAACTACGCCGTTTCAATCGTAAAGCTGAACTGCTACTTCGACATGGAACTGGTCGAGAGAAAAATGAAAGCCCACGAGATCGAAGCCGGAACATTTGACTGGAGCTCAAAACGCGAAGACACATCATACACCTATGGTTTCAAGGCTGATGTAGATATCATCAAGGATGTGCTGACCGCTCAGGCTGGCTGGCGCTATGAAAAAGCTTACGGCTCCAACGATTTCAGCTTCCCCGCTGCTGCTGTGTTACCGGTGCCCGTGCAAAACATCGGGGCATTGGATAACTTTGTCCGCCAGACCCTTACTGCAAAATTCGGATACCATGTTACCAAACAGATTCTCGTAGATTTCGGCTACACATACGAAAGGCTGAAGTATGACGACGACGCCTGGAGAGCCTACCAGCTTGCGAATCCGGATATTGGAGTCTTTCTTACCGGCGCCTATGCCAACCCGAATTACGAGGCGCATCTTGGGTTCTTGAATCTTACGTATAAATTCTGATCTTATCGGCTTCCCCTGATTGAGACAAAAAAGAATGGCCTCCGGGGTTTCAGATACATCGGAGGCCGTTCTTTTTTAAGGGTGTCGCTTGGCTGGGGAAGAGTGCGCCGAAAACACAATGGGAAAATATAGTGTAACCCATTAAAAGAAGCATTCGCAAATTTCTGGCATGTCATACCGAACGGCAGGGAGAGATCTTAAAACTCTCAGTAAAACCAAGATTCCTCCCTAAGGTCGGAATGACAAAATATATGGCTTTGACAAATTGAAATTGTCGGCTAACCTTCAATTCGTTTAATTTATTGGCTTGCCATCTAAGTTATGCAAGGAGCGTTAGAGATGAAAAAGGCATTGTGCTATCTGGCGCTGACGGTGGTTACCCTTTCTTCGTACGCTTCCGCGGATGATTGGTCGGTATACTCCACCACTTTATTGGGGATTGAGCAACGGGCTGTTCCAGGCTTTGCCGATCAGACGATGGCTCCGGCTATCCAGTTTTTCGGGGCGGACCTTAACAAACTCGGCGATAGTAATATTTCCATGCACATGTATGGCTGGGGGAGGGTGGATCTGGCGGACAAAAGCACCAATGAGGGTCGTACGGACGGGGATCTCACCTATGCCTACATGGACTATCGCTTGCCCCGGGCAAACGGGGAGATAAAGGGCGGCAGATTCTTTATCAATGAAGGGGTAGCAAATGAGCAGATAGACGGCGTCAGCGCCAAAGCAGATCTGAATAAAAATTTTACCCTGAGCATGTTTGGCGGCGCCCCGGTCAAGCTAGACTGGACCAAGAACAATAAGGGGGACTACATTGCCGGCGGTCGCACAAGCTACCGCCTGGCAGGCATTCTTGAACTGGGAGTGTCGGGTCTGTACGAAGGTGAGGTAACGCTTGATACCGCCACCGGAAAGAAGGGTAACCGGCCGATGGTGGGGGGGGATATCTGGTTCTCTCCCCATCGCACCGTAGAGGTGGCCGGTCATACCTTTTACAACGTATTCACCGGTGGTGTCGCCGAAAACAGCTATCTCCTTTCCTTTAAGCCGCTCAAAGTCGTAACTGTTACAGGCGTCTATAATGATCAGCGATTCAAGGATTACTTCACCTTTTCCAATATCCATTCTCTCTTCAATCCTTTCAACGGCGGTGAAACTAAGTCCTACGGCGGTGGGGTGACTTTTGTTATCTCCCGCCCCTTTGAAATTACGGCTGATTACCGGCATTACAAACGTATCAGTGATGTCAACACCGACAATAATGGCAATTCCGACCGATACGGTGTGGAAGCCCGTTTGACCCTCCTCGACAAAAGGCTCCGCTCCGGTCTCGCCTACCATCGCAGCGACGGCGCGAGCGGCTTCAATGGATATGACGAGGTCCGGGGCTTTTGTCTCTACGAGATTTCCCATTATGTGGGGAGTATTGATGCGATCGGCCAGTTTTACAGGCACAGCATCTACAACAGGGGTAACGCATTCGAGGTTATCGCCTCCGCCGGCTATCACATTCTGCCGGAGCTGGCCCTCTCCGGAGACATAAGCTATGGCCAGAACCCCCAGTTCGATGATGATCTGCGGGGGCTGCTCAGACTCACCTACACCATCAACTCAAAAACCGCAGACAAAGGAGTAAAGAAATGAGAGGCGCAAAGCTCTTACTTCCGTCGTTATCGGTGATTGTCTTCTTGGTGATAACCGCGTGCAGCCGTCTTTTCTCTAATGAGTCATCTCTTCCGGCTTCCCATCCTGAGGCCCTGGGCGAGGGGCGGGTGGAATGCAGCGAGTGCCACCAGGACCAGATCAGGGGGATACTGAAACCTTACGATACGATTAGCCATTCGTCGGAGTTCATCAAACAGCACCGTTTTTATGCGGCCCAGAACGATCGGCTCTGCGTTTCATGTCATGCTGCCTCATTCTGCAACGATTGTCATGCCAACGAGCTGGAAATAAAGCCGTCGATCAAGTTAGGCAACAGGCCGGACCGTGAACTGATCCATCGGGGCAATTATCTGACCTTGCACAAGATCGACGGCAAGATTGACCCTGCGAGCTGCTACAAATGTCACGGCAGGACCAATAATGAACAGTGCATTGTTTGCCACAAGTAGGGGGATTGTGATGAAATATCATATCAGTCTCTGTAAAGGTTTGGCAGTCATGGCAGCGGCGCTGTGTCTCTGGGGGTGCGGCAAAGCCAACAGCAATGCCCCGGCTTTTGGTGTATCCGGCCATCCCGCGAACTGGCTGGACAAGCACAGGCCCGCTGTCCTGGCCAAAGGTTCGGCAGATTCTTGCAAGGAGTGCCACGGCGCAGACCTGTTGGGGGGGATAGCCAAGACAAGTTGCGCGGAATGTCACGCCATTCCGGTCTTTCCGTTCGCTCCGGCCAATCACGCCGATACAAACTGGGTTGATACAGGCCAACTGCACGGCGCTGCCGCCAAAGCAAGGCCGAGTCTTACCAACACCGGTATCAACCAAGGTTTTAAAATGTGCCAGAGCTGCCACGGCGCTGACTTTAAGGGCGGTGTTGCTGGTGTCAGTTGTCTTAACAATTGTCATACCGATCCCGCTACGCCCCACGCGTTCCCTCCATGGGTTATCCCGGATACTCCATATACCCACACCAACACGGACCCGGCAAATGCCGCCGTCTGCGCCGAGTGCCATACGCATGGGAAAAACCTGAGCACCCCGATCCTCACACATTATGCCACAGGAACACCCGGCTGCTTCAACAGCACACTCTGTCATGGCGATGTATCTCCCCCCCATGCCTTTCCCTATCCCGGTTCTGTCCACAGTCTGTTTGCGGTAGCCCCCTTTACGGACTGCCTTGTCTGTCATACCAACAGCGGTGGGGTATATCCCGTTGCGGCAGGTCCGCCAGATTGCCGGGGATGCCATAAAAAGGCGAGCCCCGGCGTCAATGCTTGCGGATCCTGTCATGGACCCCTTGCAGGTGATGGTCGCCCCAACGGCACCGCCTTCCCGGACGTAGAAGGCCATCATAACGTGCCAGAACATGTTCTTGATTGCAGCACCTGTCACGGGGCAGCCGCCGGTTCCGGACAGACAACTCATGGACCGAGTAACGGAACCGCACATCACGACGCCAATGTAATAATCGATTTTTCAATTGGTGCTCCCGGCGTGCACTTTATCCGTACTGGCAATGGACATGGAACGTGCACCAGTCCCTGCCACGATGCGAAAAATGAAGTAAGACCCTGGTAGCGGATTGGGAATGGTTGCCTTCGTCTCGTCAAAGAGCAAAGGTGAAAATAAAAAGCCGGATTCCCCGACTTAAAGGTGCCCGCCTCTTGCCGATATGAAATAAAAAAACCCCCGCTGATTAATTTCAGCGAGGGTTTTTTATTTCATAAAATCGTTGGTGTTGGTGAAATATTACTGGACTTTTCTGACGTTGGCGGCCTGGAGTCCTTTCGGACCGGTGACTACATCGAAAGTAACGGCTTCGCCTTCGGCGAGGGATTTGAATCCATCACCCTGAATGGCGGAGAAGTGTACGAATACATCGTCACCATTGTCCTGTTCGATAAACCCGAAACCCTTGGCGTCATTGAACCATTTCACTTTACCCTGTGCCATTTTCCCTACCCCCTTTTTATGACCCCGTTCCGTTGCCGGAACTGCGTTAATTGCTGCAGTTGCCGGAGTCTTGAGGCAGGAAAACCCGAATATGGCAGTTTTCCAAATGCGGAGAAAGCTTCCGAAACATACTGCATACTATTTTACTAAATACCATGCAATTAATTATACTGTCAAGTATATTTAAATAATATATTTAAAAGAAACTTATGACTGTCCGCGCGGGATGGAACTCAAAAGGTATTGATCCTGCCGATAAAGGCGATCAACAGCCCGTAATGGAGATGGTTGAAGCGTAAAGAGAGCCTGGGGAGAGACAGGAGGTCCGGTTCGTCGGCCTCTTCCGGCAGAGGGGGAGTAAGCGCGATTTTCGTCCCGGACGTGCGCATATCGGGGAATTCGTTTTCCAGAACATTGATGTTTTCAGCTGAGAGTTCTTTATTGAGCCTGATGACGAGTTTCCCATCGATGAATCTCAACGAGTTAAAATTCTTGTAGAATTCCAGGATAACCCGGATGGCGTCTTCTTCATTGCGGGTAATGGTAAAGATGGAGAAGTCTTCAGCGGAGATCAAACCTCTTCCCAGCAGGGCCTTCTTGATGAATTCAAACCAGAGGTCCCAATAACCGCTCTCGTCGTCAATGAGGACCAGCGGTTTAGGCGGGGTCTTACCGGTCTGGATCAGGGTGAATACTTCCATGGCCTCGTCGAGGGTCCCGAACCCGCCCGGGAAAACCGCAATGGCGTCGGATTCCTTGACAAAAGCCACCTTGCGGTTGAAAAAATATTTATAGGTGATCAGCCTGGGGTTTTTCAGCATGACCCGGTTCGGTGCCTGTTCAAAGGGGAGACGGATATTTGCGGCAAAGGAGTTTTCTTGCCCGGCTCCCTCGTTCCCGGCATGCATGATCCCCAGGCCACCGCCGGTTATGACCATATAACCAAGCTCCGACAACCTCCTGCTGAACCTGACGCATTTCTGATAGATCGGCTCGCTCGGGTCGGTCCTGGCGGAGCCGAAGATAGTCACCTTTTTCCTCAGCCGGTAAGGGGCAAAGACCTTATTGGTGTAGCGCATTTCTTTTATGGTGCTGTTGAGCATCTTCAGATCGGCGAGATAATCGGTCTCCTGCCCCGCCTTCAAAGCGGCAATGATCATCTCCCGCACCAGCGCGGGGTGATGTATCCCGCCGGCCTTCTTGACAAGTTCGTCGATAACAGGCTCAATCTCTCCGTTGTGCTTTGAAAAGCTCAGTTCCATGGGTTCTGCCCGTCTCCTTTATAAAATTCAGGGAATTATAGCATTAGGATGAAATTGAGGCAAATGTTAAGCAGGAGTGGACAAGAAATAATTTGATTTATGAGACGGTTTTGGTTACATTTATTCAGGTAATCACCGTTCAAAATCTCAGATAACCTTTAAAAGGCAACAGCTCACTGGCAGCAGGTTCACAAAGAATAAACCCCCTTATGTTATAATCAGGATCAGATCGACTTTCAATTGCTCCCGATTTTTTGTAGCTCTCACTTTGTGTTCTTTGTATTTAGACCATGTGAAAATACCTTTTAGCGGATGAAAGGAAGTGTGATGGGAAAGAGTGCAGCGGAAAAAATATTTGCCGGCCATCTGGTGGACGAGCCCTTTCCGGGGACAAAGGTTCTCCGGCTCGATGTGGTGATGTGCCATGAGATTACCACCCCCATTGCCATTGCCGACCTTATGGCGCGGGGGAAGGATCGGGTATTCGATCCTTCCCGGATCAAGGCGGTCATAGACCATGTGACCCCGAGCAAGGACAGCAAAACCGCCACCCAGGCCAAAATCCTGCGCGACTGGGCACGGCGTCACAGTATCAACGACTTCTTTGACGTGGGCTTAAACGGTGTATGCCATGCCCTTTTTCCGGAAAAGGGGTTCATCCGTCCCGGCTATACGGTGATCATGGGAGATTCCCATACCTGCACCCATGGAGCCTTCGGCGCTTTTGCCGCCGGGGTGGGGACCACCGACCTGGAAGTGGGGATACTGAAAGGGGTCTGCGCTTTCCGGGAACCGAAAACCATCCGCATCAACCTGCTCGGCACTCTGGCGAAGGGTGTCTATGCCAAGGATGTCATCCTCTATGTTATCGGCCGACTCGGCGTGAACGGCGCAACTGACCGGGTAATCGAGTTCCGCGGCCCGGTTGTTGACTCCATGACCATGGATTCACGCATGACCCTCTGCAACATGGCGATCGAGGCGGGGGGGACATCCGGTATCTGCATGCCCGATGCCGTTACCGTCGATTACCTCTGGCCCTTTATCCGGAATGACTACCCTTCCAGGGATGCGGCTCTGGCCGATTTCAGGCAGTGGTGGTCCGATGAGGACGCAATCTACGACCGGATCCTCGATATCGACGTTTCCCCGCTTGAGCCGATGGTCACCTACGGCTATAAGCCCGACATGGTCAAGACGATCACGGAGATGGCCGGCTCACCCGTTGACCAGGTCTACATCGGATCATGCACCAACGGGCGCCTGGAGGACCTGCGGGTGGCGGCCGCCATTCTCAAGGGGAAGCGGATAGCGCCGACGGTGCGCGGCATCCTGTCACCGGCCACCCCCAAAATCTATCGAGAGGCCATGCAGGAAGGGC
>JBGPID010000030.1:0-14209 GCA_041484725.1 Geobacteraceae bacterium
CTGATCGCATATTTCCCGTTTTCCAGGACAATCTGTTTTGCCATCATTTTATCGGGATTGACGACGATGGGCCCCTGCAGATTTATCGTAATGTCCTTCGCTTCACGGGCCATGGTTGTCACCGCCAAAAGGGTTACCTCCGCCGAATCCGGATCAAGCTTCAGCTTTTCATACTCATCGGGGGTAAGAGTCACCTCGTAGCCGGGGACAAACGCCGTCGGATCGGTCACAACAAAGGCCAGGGCCGGGGTGTCCACGGACTGGAGCCAGAAGAACCGGCCGTTATCGTCAGGTGAGAGCAGAATGAAACGCCGCTCCGCGAAACCGATCAGACCGTCCGGCACCTCAATGATCCTGTCATCGTCGATTTCAATTGTGCCGAAACGGGTGGTCATTACATTCACGTTCATCACTCCCTGGAATTATTCGGAAGGTGATCCACAACCCTCTGGAAATCGGTCAGTTCCCACTCTGAAGCTGAGCGGTTCTCGCTTTTGACCCGCGCCAGGATCTCTTCCCGGTAGATACGGAGGGTTGCTGGGGCATCAATCCCCAGTCTCACCTTGTTCCCGGAAATTTCTATGACCTTGACGTTTATCTGGTCACCAATTAAAATTTCTTCTCCGACCTTCCTGGTCAGTACCAGCATACGAATGCCCTCCTGGCTCGTTACGTGGAATCTGTTTCTACTGCATATAATCGAGAAGAGATAATTGTGAAAATTTCGCTGAAGCCGCCAACGTCGCCTGGTAGGCAAGCTGCTGCTTGGCAAGGTCGCTCAAAACCTGCGTTAAATCGGAGTCTTGCTTGGCTGAGACGGCCTTGGTCAGATAATCCTTGGTGCTGGTCAGGATATTGTCGGCGTTTTGCAGGCGGTTCTCCCTGGCGCCGACATCACCCTGAGCCGCCTGTACCTGTTTCAGGGAGCTGTCCAGGCCAGTGATGGACGAGCTGACACCGGTCTCATCGTTGTTGTTTAGGGCCGTAATTAGGTTGTTGAGGACACCGATGACGTCGGTGCCGCTGCTTCCCGGCGGAGTGCCACCACGCAGGAGCTTGCCGCCTGAATAGTTGATGGCGATATAGCTTCCCTGATCGACCTGGATGTTGACCTGATCGTCTGTCCCCTTGAATACGCCGTTCGCGTCGAACGGAGGCTGATCACTGACGAAACCGCCGAAAATGTATTTTCCCGCAATCTGGGTATTGCCGAGGGAGATCATCTGCTCCCGCAGCTGTGTGACTTCGAGGGCCGCGCTCTGGCGGTCGCTGGCGTTATAGGTTCCATTGGCCATCTGAGTGGTCAGTTCCTTGGCCCTTATCAACACATTGTTCATATTGGTCATCGAGGAATCCATCTGGTTCAGCCAGGTGGTGCCGGTCTGGATATTTCGTGAATACTGGTCCGTTGCCGCCATGAGCCCTTTCAGATTCAAGACCTGCTGGGCGCTGACCGGATCGTCCGATGGGGCATTGATCCGTGACCCGCTGGAGACCTGCTGCTGCAAGGTGTTTACCTTTTCCTGCTGCTGCTGGAGCATTGCCACCACCATCTTCATTGTCGAATTTTCGGTTACGCGCATGGTTTATCACCCGTCTTTTCTTCTATCTGATCAGGCCGAGAACCGTATCCAGCATTTCAGTTCCCGTCGTTATCACTTTTGCGGCCCCTTCGTAAGCCTTTTGATAGGTCATGAGATTTGTCAGTTCCTCGTCCAGGGAGACCCCTGCTGAGGAATCACGCATCTGCTGCAACTGCGTAATGCTGCTTTGGCTCTGCGTCACGCCGCGCTCCGCGCCCTGCACAGCCACACCCGACTTGGCGACCAGTGAGTTGTAAAATCCGTCGAGCGTCGAAGCTCCTCCGCTCATCGGAATGGAGGCGATTGCCAGGTTGGCGATGCTCAGGGCCTTGACATTGTCCCCCGTTCCATTGCCGGCCAGTGTCGGGTTGCTGGCGGCTGCGGCAATCTGGTCACCGCTGGTTATGTTCAGATCGATTAGACTGCTGTAACCCGGCGTAAGAGTTGGAGATCCGGACGGGGGGGTAAAGAAATTCACGCCGGTGGCGCCGTTGAGATCGAACCCCGCGGAATGCAGGGTGTTTACCTGCGTAGCTAGATTGGAAGCCAGTTCGTCCAGTCCGTCCAGGAAAGGTTTGACAAGCGAATCCCTGACCTGAAGGGTTGCGCCGATTTCCCCCTGATTGGCGCCGGAGCCGGCCAGGATCGAGGTTACATCCTGGGGGGTGCTCGCGCCGGGGGGGGTCAGCATAACGCCATAGAAACCGGCATTGGCCGGATCGGCCTTGAGCGAAAAGGTCGCCGCACGATTACCGTCAACCAGGGTAGCACCCTGGGGAAGGGTGACGGTGACCGTGCCATTGGCGTTTTCCCTGGAGGTTATCGCCACCTTTCCGGCCAGGTCCTGGAGCAGCTGGTCGCGGCTGTCGCGCATTTCGTTGGCCGTCCCCCCTTGGAATTCCAGCTGGCTTATCTGGTCATTGAGATTGGCAATCTGTTTCAACTTGTTGTTGATATCCGAGGTTTCTCCTTGCAGCGACTGGTTGGCGTTGCTCTTGACCAGGCTTAAGCTAGAGTTCAACTGGTGAAAGCTGCTGACCACCGTCTGCGCCTGCGCCAGTACCGCCTGACGTTCAGCCTGCCCCGATGGATTGTTGGCCAGGTCCTGCCAGGCATTGAAAAAATCGTTGAGGGACTTGCCGAGCCCGTCCGTGGAAAATTCGTTGAAGAGCTGCTGGACCCTCTGCAAGGCGGTCTGCTGCGTATTGTAACCGCCGTTCGCACTATTGGCGCTGACAAGCTGATGTTGCAGGAAGTCGTCGTAGACCCTGCGGATTGAATCCACCTGGACACCGCTGCCGACGGGAAAACCGTTCACCAGATTTGTCCTGCCCGGTTCCAGAATCACAGACTGCTTCGAATAGCCCGGCGTATTGACATTCGCGATGTTCTCACCGGTTACCGAAAGTGCCGTCTTTTGCGCAAAGAGGGCTGTCACGCCAATCTGGAGGATATCGGATACACTCATGGTCAGATCTCCCGGCAGAAAATGCCGCCCGCAACCTTCCCGTTCGATAACCGCCCGGCGGCACCGTAAGTCTCGCACCCTCCCAGGAGCCTGCTGAAAAGCGATATTGAACGGCCGATAATGTCGAGTGATTGATTTATAAGCCCCGCGTTAATCACGAGGAGATTGCCGATTGCTTCCACCACGGAACTACATCTATTTTGCAACTTCCGGAGTTGCAGACGCGCTTCAGGATCGACAACGGGGATCAGGGAGGAGAGTGAGTCGGCATCCGGGAGCCCCAGTTCACTCCCACTCCGGACAAGGAGCGTTCTGAACCGACTGTTCAGGAGATTAAGACTGGCCATGAACTCCTCCGCTCTGCGGTTGTTTTCCTCGAGCCGCTCCGGGCGCGCTTCGATGATGCATCGCTGCTCTTCTTCCAGGTTTTCCTGCACCGATTCAAGAATATGCACCTTTTCGGCAAGGAGAGACGTCAATTCTGTCAGGCTATTTATCGACATTGAGCGTTTTCCAGTTGTCCAACATCTTTTCCGCAACCTTCCTGCCGTCAACGCTGTACGTTCCATCGTCAATTTCTTTTTTCAGAGAGGCGACCCGGTCCGCCCTGACATCTGAGAGACCCTGCATTGTCTGTTTAAGATGATCTATCTCACCGCTATTGATTGAAAGCTCCACCCGGTCACCCCCCGGAGCCGCGGCTTTAGAACTGGTGCGGGAAGAATCATCCCTTTTCTCAACAGGGTCGCTTTTATAGCGGTTAACGACGGACATGATCTGTTCGCTATCAATTTTCATGAGAACCCTCGATTTTATTTCTTTTAATAGTTTGTCCATTACTCGAAATTCCGGCGCCGTCTCTTATATTAGTTTTTTCACTGCCCTTTTCCTGCGCCAGCAGTTGTCGCTCTACCATCTCCGCCAGCCCGATATTCCCCCTACGGGAAATTGCCGCGGCGTACTCCCGGTCCAGCAGGGAGCCGTATACTTCTTCACCATGCCCCCCGCCAGTCAATTTGTCCTGATTTACCGTTTCACGCATCGACTTGAGCATCATTTCGACGAAGATCGACTGGAATTGCACGGCCGCTTTGCGTATTTCCGCCTTCCTTGCCTCGCCAGCGGACGGTTTCCCGCCTTTATTCGCGATTTGCAGCGTTGCGGGACTATTTTGAGCCCCGGTCATGTCAGCGAACGTTTGTATCGTCATTATCTTTATCGGCCTCCGGAAACAAAACTTTAGAATTATTTTATCGCCAAAATAAAAAATTCAGATGACGATTAGTTCGGCCTGCAGGGCGCCTGCCGCCTTTATCGACTGCATTATCCCGATCAGGTCTCGGGGAGTCACTCCGAGCGAATTCAAGGCCCTGACCAGATCCCCTATATTGGCCCCTTCCCGCACCACCGCAAGCCCCCCTTCCCCTTCGTTCACCTTGAGCGTGGTGCGCGGCACAACCTTGGTTTCGCCCGTGCTGCTCAGCGGAGCGGGTTGGGAAACCTGAGGGGTTTCCTTGATATAAAGGGTGAGGTTGCCGTGGGAAACGGCCACCGTGGCAATGTGCACGTTTTCGCCCATGACTATGGTACCAGTGCGCTCGTTCAGCACCACCCTGGCCGGGTTGTCCGGCTGCACCTCCAAGCGCTCCAGATCCGCCGCGAACTCCACGGTTCGCCCCAGGTAAGCGGCGGGTATCTGCAGAATTACGGCGCCGGGGTCACTGCAGGTGGCAAGGCGGGCCTGAAACTTGTCGTTGATGGCAGTTGCTATCCGGGTGGCGGTGGTGAAATCCGGCTGATGCAGGTTGAGCCTGAGCGCACTTTTGTCGGCCAGGGCGTTGGGGATTTCGCGTTCAACCAGGGCGCCGCCCGGTACCCGTCCTGCTGTGGGATGGTTTTTCTGGGCCGATGCCGCCTGGCCGCCATAGGAAAAAGAGTTGGTCAGCACCCCCCCCTGGGCGATCGCATAAATCTGGCCGTCGCCCCCCTTAAGAGGGGTAATCAGGAGGGTGCCGCCGGCAATGCTTTTGGCATCCCCCATGGAAGAGACCAGCACGTCGATGCTGCTTCCCTGCTTGGTGAACGGGGGGAGGATAGCGGTTACCATGACCGCCGCAATGTTCTTCACCGAGATGTCGGCACGGTTGATGGTTACCCCCATCCGTTCCAGCACGTTGACCAGCGACTGCGCCGAGAACTTTGCCTGGTCGCTGTCGCCGCTGCCGTTCAGCCCAACCACCAGTCCATAGCCGATGAGCTGGTTGTCCCGCGCCCCGTCGAAGCTGGCGATATCCTTGATGCGGATCGCCAGGGCGGAATCGACGGTAAAGAGGAGGAAAAATGCTATGATGAGGATCTTCTTCATAAGTTACCCTTCGCTACCTGCTAAAACGGCCAGACATAATTGACAACTTTCATGAGCCACCCCTGACTTTGAGGGTCGCTGACCATCCCCTTGCCGGAGTATGTTATCCTGGCGTCGGCAATCTGGGCCGAGTTCACAAAGTTCTCCGCGGAGATGTCTTTGGGCCGCACTGTTCCTTCCAGCACGATGACCTGGTCTTCATGGTTGACTATGACGTTGCGTCGTCCCTCGATGAGCAGATTGCCGTTGGCCAGCACATCGACCACCCGCGCGGTGATGGTGGCGTTCAGGTTATCCTTGCGCGTGGTGGAGCCGCTGCCGTCATACTTGGAACTGGCGTCAGCGTTCATCAGTTTGTCCAGATCCACCCACTTCTTGACGGCGGTCTTTTCAAGGCCCATGAAATTGGGCATTCCGGCGGCAACCGTAGTCGTCCTGTTGGTGCCGGTTGTGGCCTGCTTGCTGGCGCTCGACTGTTCTGTGATTATCACCGTGACGATGTCCCCCCTGACCCGCGCCTTGAAATCCTCCACCACGCCGCCGGAATTAGTCTGCCAGAGAGATCCGCTAGAGTAGTTCGGCCGGGGTTTTTCCAGTTGCTGCTGCAAGGCCGGGAATGTGCTTTTCTGGGGCTCGTGTGCGCAGCCAGCCATAACCAGTGCGATAAGGACCAATAATTTTTTCATGCTAAAACTCCACACGCACCGTACCGGCATCCACCACCACGGCAGGCATCTCCTTCTGCGTTGTCAGGTTCTGCACCGACACCATCTCCCCTTCGGCCCCGTTTCCCTTCGCCCTGCCGGAGGTGGTAATGCGGAACTTATCATTCTCGGCAACGATTGTCACCAGTTGACCGCTCTTGACGACGGGAATACGCTCCAGATAATCACTGCGCACCGGAGAATTGCCGCGCATCCCCACCCTTACCCTTTTCCCGAGCACTTCATCGAGATTGCGGCAGGTTTTGGCCGGAACCGTTGCCATGTCGCGTTTCAGCAGGGCCACATCACCCTTTTCCACCACCATGCCCCTTTCCATGGCTCTGGTGACGACCACCACATCGGTCAGGGCTTCCACTTCCACGTTCAGGGGGATGTTCTTCACCACCCTTTCGTCGATCCTCACGATCAGCGCCAGGGCGCCTCTCCCCCACCCTTCCCACTCCTGGGGCGAGACCACCTCGTAACTGGTGTTGCCTGCGGGGAGGACGATCTCTCCACTGAAGCCGAGCTTCTTCAGTTGCACGGCCACATCCAGAAACCTGGTTTTCTGTTGCAGATAATCCATGACGATCTGCCGAACCTTGGCCTCATTCAGCACGTTCGCAGCCGCTGCCGGGAGAGTGGTCAGGAGGGCGAACAACAGAACCATCGCCATAACCGATATGCTTAAAAGTCTTTTCATCTTGATACTCCGCTCGCGGCTACTGTTAACGCTTGATGTTGTTGGTCTGCTGCAGCATCTCATCGGCGGCCTGCACGGCCTTGGAATTGGTCTCGTAAGCCCGCTGGCTCATGATCATGTTGACCATCTCCTCCATCACGCTGACGTTGCTCATCTCGAGAAACCCCTGACCGATGGTGCCGACGCCGTTCTGACCGGCAGTGCCGGTATTGGCGGTGCCCGATGAGTCGGTAGACTGGTAGAGGTTGTGCCCCAGGCTCGATAAACCGGCCGGGTTGGAGAAGGTCGCCAGCTGGATCGTGCCGATGGTGGTCGGCGTGCTCTGCCCCGCCTGGAGAACCGAAACGGTGCCGTCATTGCCGATGGTCACCTTGGAGGCATTGGTGGGGATGACCATCTCGGGGGAAAGCGGGTAGCCGTCGGAATTCACTATGCGCCCCTGGCTGTCCTTCTTGAAGGAGCCGTCCCGGGTGTAGGTGGTAGTGCCATCCGTCATGTGAATCTGGAAGAATCCATCCCCTTCGATGGCAAGATCCAGGTCATTGCCGGTCTGGGTCATACTCCCCGCGGAAAAGACCTTGGTGACCGATGCCGCCTTCGAACCGAGACCGATCTGGATGCCGGACGGGATCTGGGTCGAACTGGTGGATGGCGCCCCGACCGTCTTCAGGTTCTGGTACATGAGGTCCTGGAAATCCGGACGGCTCTTCTTGAAACCGGTGGTGTTCACGTTTGCCAGGTTATTGGCGATCACGTCGATATTGAGTTGCTGTGACTGCATTCCGGAAGCCGCCGTCCATAAGGCCCTGATCATGATATTTCTCCTTTTCCCTTGTTACACCTTGCCCAGATCGTTTGCCGCCTTGTTGGCCATCTCGTCGTAACTTTGCACTGTCTTGACGCATTGCTCATAGAAGCGGGTAGTCTCGATGAGATTCACCATCTCCATAAGGGGCTGGACGTTGGAATCCTCTATGGCCCCCTGCCTGACGTTCGTGTTCGTGGCGGGTTGTTCGGTCGCTTCCGGTCCGGACGGGATGAACAGGGCGCTCCCTGTTTTCTGCAGCTGATAGGGTTTGGGAAAATCAACAAGCGCGAGGGTGCCCACCTGCGATCCATCGACGAACACCCCCCCTTTGCTGTCAATCTCCAGCCTGCCCCCTTTAACGGTGACGGGCCCGCCGTTTCCCTGCACTGCATAACCGTCTGCGGTCACCAGTTGGCCTTTGCCGTCGAGATGAAAATTCCCCTGCCGCGTATAGGCCTTCCCCTGGGGAGTATCCACCACGAAAAAGCCGTCTCCGTCCAGTGAAAGATCAAGAGGGTTGCCGGTCTGCTTCAGAGCACCGGCGGAAAAATCGGTTTCAATGGTATAGCCGGACAAAACAGGTGCATCTGTCACGTTTCCGGCTGCGAGTGTCGGATTTTTGGCAGAATTCAGCATGCTGTCGAAAATCATCCGGTCCTTCTTGAAGCCGGCGGTATTTATATTGGCCAGGTTGTTCGTGATGACATCCATCCGCTGCATTGCGGCGATGTTGCCGGAAACCGCTGAATACATGCCGCTGTTCATTCAACACCCCTTTACACCGTAAATATCAAGTTTCAAGTTTCAAGTTCTTGACCATAATTCAAAATTCATACTTCATAATTCATAATTAACTATTGTGCAATGCCCATGCCAGGCTTTCACGGGAATGTACGCCCGGCTAATTCCCATGCTGTTTCAACTTAGCCCTGAGCCGCAGAACCGCCTGGCTGTGGAGCTGGGAGACCCTTGATTCGGTAAGGCCGATTATCTCCCCTATCTCCTTCAGGTTCAACTCTTCGTAATAATAAAGGGTAATGATCAATCGTTCCTTTTCCGGAAGCATTTCGATGGCATCTCCCAGTGATTCGATCATCTGCTTTTTTATCAACTGGTTCTGCGGATTTTTGGCTGTAGTGTCCTCAAGCATGTCAAGTAGACTGACGGTATTCCCTTCATCGTCCTGCCATGAGTCATCCAGGCTCATGAAGGCGTAGGAGTGAACCTCCGCGAGCATCTGGAAATATTCCTCCAGTTCCATATTCAGAGCAGCCGCGATCTCTTCGCTGGCAGGGTCTCTCCCCAGTTTATGGGAGAGGGACATAATCTCCCGTTCCAGACGCTTGTATTTCTCCCGAACTGACCGGGAAAACCAGTCCTGGGCCCGCAGCTCGTCATAAATGGTCCCTTTGATGCGCTGTTCGGCAAATGTCTTGAACCTGATCCCTCTGGACGGCTCAAAACGTTCGGCGGAAGTGATCAGCCCTATGACGGCCACGCTTATCAGATCATCCTCGTCCAGATAGGATGGCAGATTGGCTGCTATCCTCTTCACCAGGTACTTGACCAGGGGGAGATGAGAGACGATCAGTTCATCCCTGCTGGCAAGCGCGACAGCGGGAGACTGTTCCATATAGCCCTTGACTAGGGAGTTCATACGTACCTCAATTCCAGCGGATTTATGAAAAATTTCCTGAACATGAACTGTATATTTCCCTTCATACTGATTCTGGACGGTGTTTCGCTGATCCGCCGGGCCAGTGTGCCAAAACAGAGCGCGGCCGCAGAATCGGGGTAGAGTTCATAAACCGCTTTTTGACGCTTGACCGAATCGATCAGCCGTTCATCCCTGAGCACGCATCCCAGATAGTCCAGAGAGATATCCAGGAAACGCCCTACCACACTGGCAAGCCGGTAATAGGTCTTAAGGGCTTCGTCGCTGTCATGGGCCATGTTGACCAGCACCTTGAAATGTCGCTCACCATGGTTTGTGGCGAGGAGTTTGATAAGCGCGTAGCAGTCGGTGATGGATGGAGGCTCTGGCGACACAACCACGACGATTTCCTGGGCCGAGCTGGTGAAATAGACGACATTGTCGGATATGCCGCTTTCGGTATCGATGATGAACGTATCGAAGTCCTCTTCGAGATCGTCCAGTTCATTGAGCAGGCGGAGCCGCTCCTCCCGGGAGAGGCGGGTGTATTTCTGCATCCCCGAACCGGCCGGTATCAGTTTTATCCCGCCGGGCCCGGGTATGATAATCTCCGCCAGGCTCTTTTCTCCGCTGAAGACATCGTTCAGGGTATATGCCGGCCGAAGCCCCAGCAGAACATTAATATTTCCCAGGCCCAGGTCCGCGTCGATGATCAGAACCTTGTTTCCCAGTCTTGCCATGGCCATGGCAAGATTTGCCACCACATTGCTCTTGCCGACCCCTCCCTTGCCGCTGGTGACCGAGATGACCCGGACTCCCCTTTTCCTCTCTTTGATTGCAACGGCCTCAGGCCGGTAGCGCTTCTGCTCCTCGTTCAAAACAGGGGGGATATGATAAAGACATTCCAACTGATCCACTGCAGCAACATGCATATTCATGGTCACATTACCCCCATTGCCAACTCTGACAGCCTGTCCGCAGTCGCAATCTCGAGATCCTGCGGCACCCTCTGACCGGTGGTCAGATAAGCGGGGGGGAGATTACTGCGTAACAGAACGTTGATGATTGAACCGAATGTTTCACTCTCATCCAGCCGGGTGAATATCAACCGGTCGATCGAATGCCCGGCGAAACGCCCGACGGTTTCAGCAAGTTCCCTGTCCCTGGTTGTGGATGAAAGGCAGAGATGCTTTTCACTTCCCGGACATGCCATGAGCAACTCCTGAAGACGCTCCATGGCGTCCAAGTCCTTCGGACTGACCCCGGCCGTATCTATGAGGATGATGTCCCTGTCTTGATGTTTTTTTACTGCCTTTGCCAGCATCCGCGGGGTTGTCGCGTTATCGATCACCACCTCCGCACTCCCGGCATGCCGTTTCAGATATTCGGCGGTGCCCGGCCTAAGGTTGTCGGTGGTTATGATCGCCACACTTTTCCCCTCTTTCGCCGCTTTGGCTGCGATCTTGGCAATTGTGGTGGTCTTACCGACACCGGCCGGACCGACCAGGGCAACGACCCGCCGCCCCCCCCCTTTACCGGTCGCCACACCGGTGAAGTCCAGGAGGGATTCCAGTGCCTGCTTGAGCCCTTTGCGAAGGGCATCCGTTTTCCGTTTCCGGCCGATTAAGGGGATGATTTTATCGACGAGCGAGCTGGCAAATTCCGGGGCAACACCGTTCTGCCGTAACTCCTCGGCAAATGCGTTCAGGGCCGATTTACTCCCCGTCACCCCTTTCCCCCCGCACTCCGGAGGGGAAACATCAGGGGCCTGCGCCGGCAAAGACGGCTGCATCTCTGTGCTCTTCCACTGTACCTTTTCGAATCCATCCGGTTTTACGTCGCCGGCGAATTCAGGAACGGGGTCTCCCCCCGACTCTCCGCACTCCAGGGCGGGCGGGAGCCGCCACGCTTTCTCAGCGCCGGATTCCCTGTCGAACAGGGTTTCCACCTTATCCTTCAACAGTTTGATTTCCCGGGCCAATGGTTCCAGCATGGCGTTCCGGAACTCTTCCCTGGTATTCGTCCGCGCTTCCTCCAGTGGGGGCTCGGTCGCGTAGCGCCCGGGAGATGGGGTGCCCATTGCGGCGGTAACCTCTATGTAGGGTTTGCGGAAGAGACCCATGATCCCTTTGCGTCGCTCCTCCCGGGAATTGAGAATCATCGCGTCAAGACCGAATTCGGCCTTGACCATCTTCAGTGCCTCCGGCATGCTGACTGCCTGAAATTTTTTAACAAGCATTTTGGCTCACCACTCCTAACGATTGGATTTTTATGTTCGGCGGTATCTCGTTGTGCGAAAGCACCGCCAGATTGGGCATGAACCGCTCCGTTAATTTTTTCACATGGCGCCTGATCGATGGCGATGCAATCAGCACGGGACTGGTCCCCATCTGGTTGAACTTCTCCATCCCATTGCGTATTTCAGAAAGAATCTTCTGCGCAATGGCAGGCTCAATTGCCAGGAAGCTTTCCTGTCCCGAATTCTGTATCCCTTCGGCAATGACTTCCTCGACGTTTCTATCCATGCTCAGGAGATAAAGGGTATCGTCTTCGTGCTTGTACTGTTCGACAATGTTGCGGCCGAGGGCCTGCCGGACAAATTCGTTGAGCATTTCGGGGTCCTTGGTAAGTGCTGCGAAATCGGCGAGAGTTTCCAGAATTGTCCGGAAATCGCGGATCGACACGTTCTCCTTGAGGAGGTTCTTGACGATATGCAAGACCGTCCCCAGGTTCAGGAGCGAGGGGACAAGTTCTTCCACCACCTTGGGGCAAGTGGCCGCAAGATTGTCGAGAAGCTGCTGCAGTTCCTGTCTTCCAAGCAGTTCATGGGCGTGTTTTTTGATGATTTCGCTGATATGGGTAGCGATGATCGTTGAATTGTCCACCACCGTATAGCCGTAAAGCTGCGCCTGATCACGGTCAGCAGGCTTAATCCAGACCGCCGGAAGGCCGAACACCGGCTCGGTAGTTTGGAGGCCTTCCACTTCGCCGGATTTAATCCCGGCATCCATTGCCAGAAGCTGCCCTGTCAATTCCCCTCCACCAACTTTGGCCCCCTTGATGAGGATGTTGTATTCAAATGGCTTCAACTGCAAGTTGTCATGAATATGGACCGGGGGGACGACAAACCCCATCTTCATGGCATACTGGCGCCGGATCGAACGGATGCGGTCGAGAAGTTCACCTTCCCGGACGGCGTCGACCAGCGGCACCAGACCGTATCCCACCTCAAGCTCCAGAATGTCGAGCGGCTTGATGGAGCCGATCTGCTCCAGGCTTGTCTCACCCTGCTGCACCGCGCTTTCCTGGCCTCCTTCGCCGGTTTTTGTCTTTTCCTTCGCCATCTTCCCGCCCAGGAACATAAGAGCGGAAAGGACGAAGAAAGCCAGGTGCGGGAGCCCGGGAACGAGCCCCAGGGCGAGGAGAAATCCCGAGGTGACGTAAAACGCCTTGGGGTAGTTGAGGAATTGTCCGGTTATTTCATGACCGAAATTTTTCTCGTCCGCCGTACGGGTGACGATGAGACCGGCGGCGGTGGAAATGATGAGCGCCGGTATCTGGGCCATCAATCCTTCACCGACGGTTAAAAGCGAATAGTTTGTCAGCGCTGTCTCCAACGGCATCCCCTTCTGCCAGACACCGATGATAAAACCACCGAAGAGATTGACGAGCATGATCAGCATGCCGGCGATCGCATCTCCCCTGACGAATTTGCTGGCGCCATCCATCGAACCATAGAAATCCGCTTCCCGGGAGATCCGCGACCTGCGTGCCCGTGCTTCGCTGTCATTGATCATCCCCGCCGCCAGGTCCGAGTCTATTGCCATCTGTTTGCCGGGAAGGGCATCCAGGGTAAATCGTGCGGCCACTTCCGCCACCCGACCGGCGCCTTTGGTGATGACCGTGAAATTTATGATCACCAGTATCAGAAAGAGGACCCCTCCCACGACATAATTCCCCCCCACCACGAACTGGCCGAAGGACATGATCACCGCGCCGGCGGCGTCCGGCCCTTCGTGGCCGTGGAGAAGAATTAGACGGGTTGAGGCTATATTCAGGGACAAGCGGAAAAGGGTGGTGACCAGCAAGAGGGAGGGGAATACCGAAAAGTCGAGGGGCTGCTCGGTATAGAGTCCTATCAGCAGGATTGCCAGGGCGATCGTCATGTTTCCTGCCAGAAATATATCAAGCATGAACGCCGGCAGGGGGATAATCATCAGCGCCAGTATGCCGATAAGGGCCACAGCCATGAATATGTCTGAATTTTTTCTGAAGAACGGAGCTTCAATTGATCCTGTCAGCTCTGCCATGGGTAAATACTCCAGGTAACTCGCGGAATTTATTTGTGTCACCCTTATTGTGCAACCGTTATGCCAGTATCCGGGCAACCGACGGCGAAGTGCATTTCCCCTCGGAAACCATGCGTACTGCGGCATTTGCGGTGCCTGGATTATCGAATAGAGGAAGAGAATGCGTTGCCGTCAAGACGGGATTTTGAATATCATGCGGTCAAGGTTTTGACTTTTTGCTGGTGATACGGACAGAACCTGAAATTTATCCTCAAGTTTTAATAAATCCTGACGATTCTATATTCAAGAGGTCGTACCCAAGATTCTGCCTTGCTAGCAAAGGCTGTTAATTACAAGAACCAAACGACCCATCGGTCTCACGGTAATGGTGCCGGGAACGGCACTAAAATTAAAGCAGGAGGTGAATGAATATGGCCGGAAAAATCAGGCAGATGATTGATACCATTATCAGTCAAAGGGCGAAGGACAATGCAATGCTGGCAGGGGTAATCAAGACCAAGCTGATGCTTAAGGGGATCGATCCGAGCAAGTTTACGCTGCAATCCCCCGATGACGCCGCAGTGATCGGCAAACTGGAAACATTGATGAAAGAACTATAAACAGCAAATATCAAA
>JBGPID010000031.1:0-14087 GCA_041484725.1 Geobacteraceae bacterium
GCCGGAGATGGCCACCTTGACGTTCTTCAGGAGGTTGTTGGCGTTGGCGTAGGTATTCATGGTCCGGGTGAGGGCCGCCTTGAAGCCGATCAGGTGGGTCCCCCCCTCATGGGTGTTGATGTTGTTGGCGAAGGAGAAGACCTTCTCGTCGTAGCTGTCGTTGTACTGCATGGCGATTTCCGTCTCCACCCCCCCCCTTTCCCCTTTGATGAAAATGGGTTTCGGGTGGATTGGGGTCTTGTTCTTGTTGAGATATTCGACAAAGGAGACGATTCCCCCCTCGTAGAAGAACTCATGGACCTTCTCGGTGCGCTCATCGGTGATCTTGATCCGCACCCCGGCGTTCAGGAAGGCCATCTCCCTGAGGCGCTGGGAGAGGACGTCGAAGGAAAACTCGGTGGTCTCGAAGATCTCCCCGTCGGGGAAGAAGGTGATCTTGGTCCCCCGCTTCCTGGTCTCGCCGACCACCGCCAGCGAGCTCTCGGGCTCGCCGCGCCGGTACGACTGGCGGAATATCTTTCCCTCCCGCCGGATCTCCAGGTCCAGCCGCTCGGAGAGGGCGTTAACCACCGAGACACCGACGCCGTGAAGGCCTCCCGACACCTTGTAGGCGGTATTGTCGAACTTCCCGCCGGCGTGGAGGACGGTGAGCACCACCTCGGCCGCCGACCGCCCTTCGCTCGGCAGGATGTCGGTGGGGATGCCGCGGCCGTTGTCGACCACGGTGACCGAGCCGTCCACGTTGATGCTGACCGTGATGTCATCGCAATAGCCGGCCAGCGCCTCGTCGATGGAATTGTCCACCACCTCGTAGACCAGGTGGTGGAGCCCCTGGGCTGAAGTGGAGCCGATGTACATGGCCGGACGCTTCCTTACCGCGGTGAGCCCTTCCAGTACCTTGATCTGGTCGGCGCCATAATCATTAGTATCTTCTTCGTTCATTTTTCCCTCAATCTTAGTGCAGTACCTTCCCGGCTTCCACCAGGAAAGTCCGGCGATTTTCCCGGTCGTCGAGCAGGATATTTTCTTGACATGTGGTTGTAATGAATACCTGCATTTCTTTTTTGCTCAAGAATTCCATCAGGTTACGGTTTCTCTCCTGATCGAGCTCTGATGTCATGTCATCCAGAAGAAGCACCGGCGGATCGCCGTGCCTTCTCTGGATATATTCTATTTCCGCCATTTTCAGGGCAAGGACGTAGCTGCGCTGCTCCCCCTGGGAGGCGTGGTGTTTCATCACCTTTCCATTCAGGAGGAAATCGACGTCGTCGCGGTGAGGGCCGACAACCGTTGCGCCGTTGCGCCTCTCCTCCGTAGCCGAGTTGGCAAGGGCCGCGGCAAGTTTGGCCCGCCCGTCTTGGCAAAGCCCTTCCCCGTTCATCAGATGCGGCCGGTAGGAAATGCCGGCCATTTGACCGTTGCCGGCAATTGCCCCGTAAAAGAGCTGCAAGAGGTCTTCTATCTCCCGCAGGTAAGCGAGCCTGCTGGCTATGAGCCGGGTACCCGCTTCGACCAGTTTTTCACTCCAGATATCGAGCCCGCCGTCATCGCCGTTACGCAGAAGAATGTTACGGTTCCTGAGGATTCGGAAATATTCATGGTAGAAGAAGAGATAGGAGGCATCACCGCTAAAGACGGCCCGGTCCAGGTACTTCCTGCGCACGTCCGGCACCCCCTTGACCATGGCGATATCTTCGGGAGAAAAAATAACCACGTTCAGGCTGCCGAAAAAGTCGGCCAGTTTTGCCACCGGCTTCTGATCCAGCCGAACCCTTTTCCCCGTTTTTTCCATCACAAGCGTAATTTCTCTGCTGACCCCGTCCCTTTCAACCACTCCGTTCACCGTACCACATGGTGAGCCCCATTTCACCATTTCATTATTTTTCGCCATGCGGAATGACTTCATGGTACCCAGCAGGTAGATGGATTCGAGCAGGTTCGTCTTTCCCTGGGCATTCTTGCCGTAGAGTATATTGAACCTGGAGCAGGGCAAGAGCTCAGCGTTTTCCAGGTTCCTGAAAAAGGAAAGGGAAAGTTTCTGCAGTTTCATAGGTACATCATGAAGAAACCTTTTTTGAATCCAAAAGGATTTATTGGTGACGAAAAAATGTCCTTACGTTTTATTGAGGCCCCATTGGAGCAGGAGTATCAGGCCATATTCAGTTCATTAAAAAGGCCAATCCTATGGAGAGAGGCCTTTACGGCGATATAACGTATTTTCCTCCGGCTGAAGAAACGGGTCAAAGGCGCATAGGCATGATCACAGACCTGAAATCCACCGAATCCGCCGGCCTCAGAATCGCCGGCGACAGCTCGTCCCGCAGATCAAGCTCGACAAACTCGTCATCCAGAACCGTCAGAACATCAATGAGATATCTGGCATTAAAACGAACCGTCAGCGGTTCACCTGTGTAGTTGATATCAAGCTCCTCCCTGGCCTCGCCCAGTTCCGGATTGCTGGCGGATATCTCCATGCTGCCGCTTTTTATATCAAATTTGATTCCCTTGAATTTTTCGCTGGAAAGAATCGACATTCTCCTTAAAGAATGGAAGAACCCTTCACGGTTTAACCTGATGATCTTATCGTTATTAACCGGCATGACCCTTGTGTAATCGGGAAATTCACCGTCAACCAGGCGCATGACAACAAACGTGTTACCCTTTTTGATTACTGCGCTGTTATCCAGGAAACATATTTTTATATCATCCTCTTCTTCCTCTGTCATCTTTTTCAGCTCAAAAACACCCTTTTTGGGGAAAATAACCCCTTTTTGCAGCTCGTTATCGATAATGCCGGAGAACTCTTTTTCGGCTATCGACAGTCGATGTCCATCTGTCGCCACCATCCGCAGGATTTGACGGTTGTTTTCCTCCACTGCTTTTACGAAAACTCCGTTAAGGTTGTACTTGGTTTCATCGTGACAGATGGCAAATGATGTTTTGTCGATCATTTCCCTGATGATGGAGCTGGTCAACTTTACGAAGCGGTCTTCGTTTATCTTGGGAAAATACGGGAATTCTTCCGGAGAGAGCCCGACGATATTGAAGTGTGCCTTGCCGCAACGGATCTCGACCCAGTCATTTTCCTTGGTGGAGAATATGATTTCTTCATCAGGCATTTCTTTGATGATTTCAAATACCTTCTTGGCGGAAACGGTGATTTTCCCTTCCTTTACCACGCTGGTTAAATAGGAGCTCTTCATGCCGACTTCAAGGTCGGTTGCGGTGATGAAGATCGCTGTGGCAGTGGCTTCGATGAGAACATTGGAAAGGATGGGCATGGTGTTTCTTTTTTCAACGATACCCTGGACTTTTTGTAAGGCCCGCAAAAAGGTGTCCTTGTCTATTTTAAACTCCATTCCTCCTCCTTTTGAACACAGTACTGTATTCTTTTAAATTAATATAGGTTATTAGTAGTAATAGATAGATCGCGGTTGAAATGTTGATAATCACAATTATCCGGTGAAATAACTGCATAAATGATGTTGAAAATATTGCCGGAATAAGGCCCGGTTTAAGGTGTTATGAACAGAGGAATAATTTATCCACAAAATAAAATAGTTTTCCACAGATATATCTTCAACTCAAAATGTTCCTTTTCAGAGTTTCAATGGTATTTTTGATCTCCATATTTTGCGGGATCAGGTTGTCTATCTTTTTGAATGAATGAATTATGGTGGAGTGGTCTTTGCCGCCGAATTTTTCGCCGATTTCCGGGTAGGAACACTTGGTAAGGTCACGGCATAGATATATGGCGATTTGTCGGGGAACGACCAGCGCTTTAAGCCTTTTGTCGGATTTAAGTTCGGAAATTTTGAGCTTGAAATAATCGGCGACATGCTTCTGTATCATCTCCACCGTAATTTCCTTGGACTTATCGACGATAATGTCTTTTAAAACTTCCCTGGCCATATTAAGCGATATTGCATTTCCGGTCAGACTGGAAAATGCCCCGAGACGGATCAGCATGCCTTCCAGTTCCCTGACGTTGCTCGTGGCACTGGATGCCAGGAAAAGGGCGACATCGTCCGTAAGCATTATTGAATCAAGCTCAGCTTTTTTCTTCAGAATGGCCACCTTTGTTTCGGTTTCCGGCGGCTGAATGTCGGCGATCAAACCCCATTCAAAACGGGACCGCAATCTTTCCTCAAGACCGGGAATTTCTTTGGGAAACTTGTCGGAAGTGACGACGATCTGTTTATGGGATTCGTAGAGGGAATTGAATGTATGGAAAAACTCTTCCTGGGTCCTCTCCTTGCCGGCGATAAACTGCACATCATCGATCAGGAGAACATCCATGCTCCTGAATTTGTTGCGGAACTGCTCCATTTTGTTGTAGCGGAGGCAGTTTATCAGTTCATTCATGAATTTTTCAGAGGTGTAATAACTGACTCGGGCCTTTTTGTTTTTCTGGAGGATATGATTGCCTATGGCGATCAATAGATGGGTCTTGCCGAGGCCTACACCGCCGTAAATGAAGAGCGGGTTGTAGCTGGAAGCCGGATTATTGGCAACGGCCTGCGCGGCGGCATGGGCGAACTGGTTGCTTGCCCCGCAGACAAAGGTTTCAAAGGTATATTTGGGATTTAAATTGGAAACTACATCGTTATTTCTGGCCTTATCTTTTACCTGCTGGTAACTGTCCGCTGACGTTTTTTCAGAAATAGCAGTTGCTTTGAGCGGATCGGAAGATTCGGAAATCTTGAACTGGATCTGGTATTTAGATTCGGTAAGCGAAGATACGGCTTCCTGGATCATCCCAAGATATTTTTCAACGACCCATTCCTGGATAAATTTATTGGGCACTGCCAGTTCAATGAGATTATTGGATGAAGAGAGAAATTTTATCGGCCTTATCCAGGTATTGAAAGTCTGGGGTGTGAGTACCTTTTCAATATTGGATTGGGCTGCAAGCCAGATTTCTTCCATATTAATTCAAACCTTTGAATGGCAATTTAGTATGAAAAGCAACTGTTGCGGGCCATTCTATAATCTGCGGGAAAAGAATAAAAAGGGCTCTGTATTCTGTTTTAATATAGACGGTTTTGGGAGTGCAGCGATAAGTTGCAGACCTTTAAGACGGAAGCGGATGCATAAGGACAAGTTTTAAACAGGTTTATCAACACCTGTTGATAAGTTAATATCTGCTGAAACAGGTAGTTATGTGACAAAAGGTAAATCTTGACGAAAGATTTATATGGCTGATGCAGACTACCAGAGGAGCCGTATTTTTGCAAGGCTATTTATTGCATGACAATATAAAATATCACTTGACAATTCGGACCCAATATGGTTTGTAATAAGTTTTGCTTCAACAGCATCATTACTTATCTAAAAGGGAGTTGATGGACGATGAAAAGGACATTTCAACCGAGCAATACTTCGCGTAAAAGGACCCATGGCTTTCTTGTCAGAATGTCCAGCAAAAATGGCAGGCTTGTCATTAAGAGAAGGCGCGCCAAGGGAAGGAAGCGATTGGCAGTTGCTATCGCTGCAAAATAGACGGAGCGTGACTCAGCAGGGGTTTCCCAAGGCCGAGCGGTTGCTGAAAAGGAAGGATTATTTATCGCTTGCCGGTTCTCGGGCGCGGAAGATCCAGACACAGCACTTCATTGTCCTGCGCGGCGAGGCCAAAGGTCTTTCGCCGCGAATAGGCATAACCGCAAGTCGCAAGACAGGGAACGCTGTTGCCAGAAATCGCAGCAAAAGGTTGATAAGAGAGTTTTACCGACTCAACAAGTCCCTTTTTTTAGCAGCGGATTATAATATAATCGCCAAACCGGGGGCGGCGCGACTGGAATATACGGTTCTCGTCCAGGAGTTGACCAGGGCCTTGCAACGCCTCGGATAACAAGACATGTTGACAGATATTGTAATTTTCTGCATCAGATTATATCAAAAATGCCTGTCTCCATTCAACGGAATGACCTGTCGTTTTTACCCCTCCTGCTCCCAGTATTACATTAATTCTTTACTAAAACATGGTCTGCTCAAGGGGTCCTGGTTAACTATAAAGCGTCTGGCCAAGTGTCACCCTTATCATCCCGGCGGGTATGACCCCGTCAAGTAGAAAAATCGAGGAGATTTCATGGAAAAGAGAACTTTAATCGCTGTACTCCTCTCCATAGCGGTCATGTACGGGTATTCCCTGCTGGTTAAACCGGCGCCGCAGAACAAGACGGCGCAAAAGCAGCAGCCGGTGCAGCAGCAGATATCGGCTGTGCAGCCTCTCACCGTCAAGACCGTTAAACAGGTTTCTCAGCCTCTGCCGGCTGTTTCCGCAGGGGTAAAAGATGTGGTGGTGGAGACCGACCTGTACACGGCGGTGTTCAGCACCTACGGTGCAACACTGAAAAAGCTCGTTCTAAAGAAATATGCAACGAGTACCGCCCCGAATGCCAAGAAGATTGCCCTGATAGATGAGAACTCTCCGGAGAATTATGCTCTGCAAACCGTCGGGAATGGCCTGCCCATAGATAAGAGCGCCGTTTACGGTGTGAATGTCGACAATTTGACGGTAAAAACAGGAGAAAAGAAAAGCCTGGAATTCATCACCACCTCACGCTCCGGTGATTACCTGAAGAAGATCTTCACTTTTTCCGCTGAGGACTATGCCATCGGACTTGAACAGCAGGTTGTCAACAATAGCGGTACAAAACAGGAGGGGGTGCTTCAGCTCGTCGAGAAGAATCACTATGTGCAAAATCCGAAGGAAAGCAGCTACGATGTACATGGACCGACCACATATGCCGATAATACCCTGAATACACAAAAAATGAGCGACCTGGTAAAAGGCGCCAAAAATTTTGATAAGAACGTTCTCTGGAGCGGCTTTGAAGACAAATATTTCCTCGGTGCGGTCATATCTGTGAACGGCAGCATTGAAGCCGTTCAGGTGCGGCAGAACAACGGTTACGTGGAAAACATCATCTCTTCACCCCGGATTTCCCTCGCTCCCGGCGCAAATGCGGCGGTCTCCTACCGGCTCTACTTCGGTCCCAAGGACCTGGACATCCTGAAGGCCCAGGGAAGCAAGCTGGAGGAAGTGATCGACTTCGGCTGGTTTATTCTCCCCTCAATAAAGTCTGCGTGGCTCGCTAAACCGTTCCTCTATGCTCTGAAATTCTTCTACAAATACATACATAACTATGGCGTGGCTATTATCATTATCACGGTCATATTGAAGGCCCTCTTTTATCCGCTCACCAACGCGAGCTACAAGTCGATGAAGGAGATGCAAAAGCTGCAGCCGAAGATGGAGGCCTTGAAGGAAAAGTTCAAGAATGATCGTGATGCCATGAACAAGGCGGTCATGGAGCTCTACAAGACCCACAAGGTAAATCCCATGGGGGGGTGTCTCCCCATGGTGGTCCAGATACCGGTATTTTTTGCCCTCTACAAGGCGCTGATGTTTTCAATAGAGCTACGCCATGCCCCCTTCATCCTCTGGGTAAAGGATCTATCTGCTCCGGATGCCCTGTTTGGTGTCATTCCCCAGGGATTGCCCTTTTTTGGCGGTTTCCCCATTGGCCCTCTCCCTTTGTTAATGGGTGTGACCATGGTGATCCAGCAGAAGATGACCCCTTCGAACATGGACCCGACCCAGGCAAAGATGATGATGGCGCTTCCGTTCATATTTACTTTCATGTTCCTGAATTTCCCATCCGGCCTGGTTCTCTACTGGCTGGTCAACAATATCCTTACCATCGCCCAGCAGGCTTATATCAACAGGACGCTGAAGGGTTGACGGGAAGAAGGTGAACTGATTCAAAGTCGCGAGCTTCGTGTTGTTGACATTTGAAATTTGTTGCTTGTAAAATGTGCCGGGGAGCCGAAGAAGAGCCGGAACGTTTGCGTAAGAGAATGACCATGTACATCCATGACACCATTGCAGCCATATGCACCCCTCTCGGCGAGGGAGGGATCGGCGTTATCCGAATAAGCGGCGATCAGGCAAGAGAGATCGGTGCAACCATATTCAGCAGGAAACCGGACGGTGGCTTTGAAAGCCGCCGTTTTTATTATGGTTCGATAATCGACCCCGCTTCCGGAGAGGAGCTGGACGAGGCGTTGGTGGTCTTCATGAAGGCGCCGCATTCATATACATGTGAAGATGTCCTGGAGATCCAGTGTCACGGTGGTTACCTGGTGGTGCAGCGGCTTCTCTCTCTGGTCCTCCGCCAGGGAGCGCGGCTGGCCGAACCGGGGGAATTTACCAGGCGCGCCTTTCTCAACGGGCGCATCGATCTGGTTCAGGCCGAGGCGGTCATCGATGTAATCCGCGGCAAGACCGAGGCATCTCTCGCCCTGGCCCAGAAGCAGCGCGCAGGGCACCTGTCACGACAGATTGCCGTCATCAGGGAGGGAATCCTCCATGCGCTGGCCCTTGTGGAGGCTTACATCGATTTCACCGATGAAGAGATCGGGATGCGCGAATCCGGAGAAATAGAAGGGGGAATTGCCGCGTCCCGGCAAAGGATTGCCGAACTCCTGGCCGGATTTTCCGAAGGGAAGGCGCTGGCCGAAGGGGTCTCGGTAGTGATCGTGGGAAAACCCAACGTTGGCAAGTCGAGTCTCCTCAATACCCTACTCAGGGAAAAACGGGCCATCGTTACCTCTATTCCCGGCACGACTCGCGACGTGATCGAAGAGGTGGTGAATATACGCGGGCTGCCGGTCAGAATGCTCGACACCGCCGGCATCTGTGAGACCACGGACCCCATCGAACAGGAGGGGGTGCGCCTGGCCCTGGGGAAAATCCCCCAGGCCGACCTGCTCCTCTTCCTGATCGACGGTTCCCGGCCCCTGGACAGCGACGATCTGCTCATCGAGAAAGAGCTGGAAGGCAACAAATTCCTGCTAGTCCTGAACAAGAGCGACCTGCCTGAAGCTGTCTTGCTTCCCGACACTCTCGCACACCATCAGGCGATCCGGATTTCCACATTGACCGGCGCCGGGATCGAGACTCTTCACCATATGATCCACTCCTATTTCCTGCATGGCCGGGCAACGGACAGCAGGGAATTCGTGGCGCTCTCAAACATCCGGCAGCGGGACGCGCTGGAGAGATGCGGGGTCGCCTTACGACGCTATTCGGCAAACGCGACGGGCGGATTTAACCTGGAACTCATCGCGGCCGATCTTCGCGAGGCGCTCCGTGCCGTCGGAGAGGTGACGGGGGAGAGCACCCCCGACGAGGTTCTCGATCTTATCTTCCAGCGTTTCTGTATTGGCAAATGACAGATGTTCCACGTGAAACTTTCTCCGTAATGGCCCATGCGGCAACGGCTTACGGCTGGGATACAGCATCCAGTAAAATGGTTTGTGAAACAGTGAGGCAGCTATTCAGGTTGACAGAGTGAAGCCCGCTTGGAATGAATCGACCTTCGGTCTAAAATCTGAGCGGCTGCTGAGAGAGTTTGATGATTCCCTATGACAAGAGATATGACGTAATCGTCGTCGGGGCCGGCCATGCCGGTTGCGAGGCGGCGCTGGCCGCGGCGCGTATGGGTTGCCGGACGCTGCTCCTCACCATCAACCTGGACGCCGTGGCGCTGATGTCATGCAACCCGGCTATCGGCGGCTTGGCCAAGGGGCACCTGGTTAAAGAGATCGACGCCCTGGGGGGCGAGATGGGGAAGAACATCGACGCCACCGGTATCCAGTTCCGCATCCTCAATATGCGGAAGGGGCCGGCGGTGCGCGCCTCCCGCGCCCAGGCCGATAAACAGTTGTACCGGCTGCGGATGAAACGGGTCCTGGAGAACCAAATATACCTCGACCTCAAGCAGGGGGAGGTTACGGCTCTCCATCTGCAGGACGAATCCGTGGCCGGGGTCGATACCAGGACTGGGGTCCGCTATCTGGGGGAAACGGTCATCCTCACCACCGGCACCTTCATGCGCGGCCTGATCCATATCGGCCTTACCCATTTTCCGGGGGGGAGGGCGGGTGACCTTCCGTCCGTGGGCCTTTCCGATAAGCTGAAGGATCTTGGATTTGCCGTGGGGAGGCTCAAGACCGGCACCCCGGCCCGTCTCGACGGCCGCACCATCGATTTCAGCAGGCTTGAGCCCCAGTACGGCGACGACCCGCCGACACCATTCTCTTTTTCGACGGAACGGATCGACCGCCCCCAGGTGGCGTGCCACATCGCCTATACCAACGAACGGAGCCATGAGATTATCAGGGGGGGGCTCGACCGCTCACCCCTCTACTCGGGTATTATCGAAGGGGTCGGCCCGCGTTACTGCCCCTCCATCGAAGACAAGGTGGTCCGCTTCCCGGAGAAGAGCCGCCACCAGACCTTCATCGAACCGGAAGGGGTAGACACCGTCGAGGTCTACCCCTCAGGGCTTTCCACCTCGCTCCCCATCGACGTACAGTGGGCATTCTATCGGAGCATCGCCGGCTTCGAACGGGTCGAGATCATGAGACCCGCCTACGCAATCGAATATGACTATGTCGACCCTGTCCAGCTCCATTCCTCACTGGAGACCAAGCTCGTGCGCAACCTTTACCACGCCGGCCAGATCAACGGCACCTCCGGCTACGAGGAGGCGGCTGCGCAGGGGATCATCGCCGGGATCAACGCAGCCCTTCGGGTAAAGGGGCGGGAGCCGCTCGTCCTCGCCCGGAGCGAGGCATACATCGGCGTCATGATCGACGACCTGGTGACCCTCGGCACGCGGGAACCTTACCGGATGTTCACCTCGCGGGCGGAGTTCCGGCTCCTCCTGCGGGAGGACAACGCCGACCTGCGGCTGCGGGAAAAGGGGCACGCGCTCGGCCTGGTAGCCGAGGAGGAGTACCGGTGTTTCCTGGAGAAACGGGAGAGGGTCGCGGAGGAACTTCTGCGCATCCGGCTGGCGAAGGTTCTTCCCTCCGAGGCCGACCCCGCCTTGCTCGAGGAATTCGATCTGCTCGGCATGCAGAACGCTATGACCTTCGAACAGCTCCTGCGCCGCCCCGATTTTACTTACCTGGAGCTGGCGCGGTTCGACGCCGCCAGCCGTGATATTCCCGCGAAGATAGCGGAGCAGGTGGAGATCCAGGTCAAGTACCAGGGGTATATTGAACGGCAGCTGGAGCAGGTGGAGCGGTCACGGAAGCTGGAAGGGACGCGGATTCCGGACGGTTTTGACTATGCCGGCATTCCGGGGATGACCGCCGAGGTGCGGGAAAAGCTGATCCGTTTCCGTCCCGACACCCTCGGCCAGGCCTCCCGCATCCAGGGGGTGACGCCGGCCGCGATCAGCGTCCTCTCCATTGCCCTCAAGGCACGGAGCAACAGGTGAACGATCGGGCGAAAGAGTTTCTCGTAACCGGAGCGGCCGAGCTTGGGCGGAGCCTCACCCCTGCCGAACTGGGGAGGCTTTATGCCTTTGCCTCCGAGTTGAAGAAGTGGGGGAGAAAGATCAACCTCACCGCCATAAAGGATGACGAGGATATCGTGGTCAAGCACTTCCTCGACTCTTTCACCCTGCTCAAGGTTAAAGGGATAAAGGGACGCCTTCTCGACATCGGTTCCGGCGGCGGCTTTCCCGCCATTCCCCTGATAATAGTCCTGCATGAGCTGCACGTTGTCTCTGTCGATGCGGTCGAAAAGAAGGTCATATTCCAGCGTCATGCGGCCCGGCTTCTCGGCCTGCACAACTTCGAGGCGCTCCACGCCCGTGCCGAGGAACTGGCGGCGAAGCATGCCCACTCTTTCGACTGGGTTGTCTCCCGGGCCTTCTCGGATATTCCCACCTTTGTCCGCATCGCCTTCCCGCTCATCAAGGAACAGGGTCAGATAATCGCCATGAAGGGGAGGGGAGGTCGGGAAGAAACTGTGGCCGCCGAATCTGCGCTTCGCGGGTTCGGTGTCGAGGTTAGCGATATAATCGAATTTCGCCTCCCGGTTTCCGGCGATGCCCGGTCCCTCATCGTCATGAAGCGGGTGAAAGATACTTGTATCCGTCACGGATAGAAATGGCCATTTATGACTTGCGTTTCCTCCGAAAAGCGGCAAAAGTTCACAAAAAAGCCCAAAAGATAATTTTCCGGCCAAATCTTCGATTTGAGCCGAATTGACGCCTTTAAAATGTTTCCCCCTGGATTTAGCCGAGAAAAGCGGTTATAGGCGAAATTTGAAAGCCGGCCTGAAAACCGTTGCCAGTCGGCAATCCAGAGGTTTTTTTTCGCATTCTGATCTTTGTTTGGTCGATGCGTCGGGGAAACAGGACATCCGGTCGTTGAAAACGAGGTAGGTTCAAATATGACTTGCCAGAGAGCTGCCAATAAAATAAAGTATTCCGTATCAGGCAACATTTGCGGAGGCCGATTATCTACCGGGGGTAAGCGGGGATATGAAGGATTAACCTAACAATATTCTATGATAGTCGGAAGGACAGTCGGTATCAGGAATAAACAGTTTTAAGTCTGAACTGGGGGGGGGTACTGTAACAGCGTCAGTCAGCATCTGTCATAACTGACATAAGAGACTATTACATGGCTGAGATGCAACTTAAGGTCCAGTAATAATCCTGATGTGTATAACAACTGGCGGCATATTGTCATTATGACATTGTATAGATTTGTACTTATTGAGTACTATGTCCACGAAAATATAAGAACCAGCAAAAGGGGGAAAAGATGAATAAGAGATTGCTATGGTTGGTCACATTCATTTTACTTGCAACCTGTTCCATTGCCAATGCCAGTTATGAGGAAGCTGTCGCAGCTCTTAACAGCGGTGATTACATAAAGGCATACAATGAGTTCAAATATCTGGCCGGTGGGGGAGATGCCAGGGCACAAAATCGCGTGGGGATGATGAATGATATCGGCCAGGGTATACCACAGAACTACGCAGAGGCCTTGAAATGGTATCGCAAGGCAGCGGAACAGGGTGTTGTCGATGCCCAATATAATCTCGGCATGATGTACGCCATTGGTAGAGGTGTGGCGCAGGATGCCGTTGAGGCCGTAAAGTGGCTCAGCAAGGCGGCGGAGCAGGGTCTGCCCCGGGCACAATATACCTTGGGATATATGTATATTACTGGCCAGGGTGTGCCACAGGATTCCGCCGAGGCGGAGAAATGGAGCCGCAGGGCTGCGGAGCAGGGATTTGCTCCTGCCCAGAGCAATCTCGGCGTGATGTACTTGAATGGCCAGGGGGTTCCGCAGGACCTCGTACAGGCGCATATGTGGTTTAATCTGGCAGCAGCGGGAGGTTATGCGGATGCCCAAAAGTCGAGAGATAGCGTTGCCGCAAAGATGACCCCGGCACAAATCGCCGAGGCGCAGCGCTTGGCGTCGGAGTGGAGGCTAAAAGGCAAATGAGACATCTGCGGGGTTACTGCAATTAAATGGGGCGCATGAGATAAATCCTTCCCTTTTTGTCCCACTGTTTCCCGTCTCAACGGGCTGGAATCATGCTATACTATAAAGCAAGGGGAAAAGGGAGGTGGAGATCATGAGAGAGGTGAAACGTCCAGTCATAAAGTCGCGGCGAACGATGAAGCTGGCTGAAACCGGGAAGCATGAGCTTATGATTCGTCGGGCCGGCAATCACAACGCCCATATCATCACTCCCCACGGCAAGGTTCAGGCCGGCCGCAAGGGGCGCAAAGGGTGAACGAGTGACAACTTAATTGGAAAATCGAAAAAGCCCGGCGGATGTCGGGCTTTTTTTATTATTTAGGTCATGAAAAGCTGGTAACATATAAATCACGTCGAGATCCGCAACGTCCGCACTGTTAAAAGCAGGCCCTCACAACGCCGCCGTCGACCCGCAGGGCCGCTCCATTGATGGCGGAAGAGAGGGGACTGTATGGTCTGGATTACGGACGTTGTTTGCTTGTTCATCAGTGTCCCAATACCTTCTCTTTTATTCTGGGATTCCGATGCATTAAGACCTCCCCACGCCTAGCTGCGATACAAACTCCCGATCTATTCATGTTTAATTCTTGTCCTACGGCCACTCCACTATATCCAATTTCCCGCACAGCCAGAAAACATATTACCCCTCTTGCTTCGACTATTTGCGCCAAGCGTCTACGTCTTTTAATTGCGCTAGATTCTACTCCAAAGAACTCTGCGAC
>JBGPID010000032.1:0-13992 GCA_041484725.1 Geobacteraceae bacterium
CCTGATGCGATTAGAGGAAGTCGTCACGGAAACATACATGCAGGATAAGGGATTTTTCAAGATACAATAGGAAGGTGTAAGGGTTGACCCGGCCGCCGTAGCCAGGGCTGCGGCGGCCGGGTCAGTCTGTCAACCTGGCTAATCAAGCTACTGTCGCTACTCCAAACTGAAGAACGGCGGGCCTTTTACCCGGCCGGCTCCTTTTGTCCGGCAGTTTTTCAACGTGCGCGGTTCCATGGAAACAAACCCGGTTCTTGCCATCCCTCTTGGCCTGGTAAAGGGCCTGGTCAGCCCTCGCCAGCAGGCTTTCCATGACCGCACTGTTCCCCTCGTTATGCGCAACTCCTATGCTGGCGGTCAGATTGACCTTACGGCCCGAAAAGGCGAAATCCTGTTCGCTCAGTTTGATTCTCAACCGCTCGGCAACCTGTAAAGCAACAGAAAGCCCGGTATTGGTGAGGAGTACGGCAAATTCCTCGCCGCCGTAACGGGCGACAATGTTTTCCTTGCGGCTGTTTTCCAGCAATACTTTGCCTAATACGGAAAGGACACGGTCTCCGGCCGGGTGCCCGAACGTATCGTTGATAACCTTGAAATCATCCAGATCGATAATGAGGATTGAAAATGGCGCGGGTATCCTCTTTTTTTCCTCTATGGAGAGGATTTCCTCAAGGACCCGGCGGTTATAGAGTCCGGTGAGGGTGTCCCGCACGGAAAGTTCCTTCACCCTGTCATGTTCCCGTGCATTCCTGAGGGCGGTTGTCAAACTTTCGGCAACGGCGGCCAAGAGTTCCTGCCTGACCTGTCCTGCTGCTTCTTCGCCGCAGTAGAGGGTGACAGTGCCGCTATTATCCGTGAGTTCCAGAACTATCGGGTAATCGCCAGCATCCATCGCCTCTAGAGGAGCAGGGAGATCAAGAAAACGATAACCGTTTATCCTCCCGTATCTCAGTTCGGGGAAGCTCTCGCTGACCATGTGAAAACTGTTCCTGCAACCGGCCCCACCGAGCGGGGAAAAGGCTGTCACTCCGCCGCAATCCGCAGGAAGAGAAAATACTGCAAAGTTATAACGGAAATATTTATGGAGATGTTTCGCTGCGGAAAGGACAACTTCCTGCGGATTCAGGGAGGAGCCGACTTCCCTGGCAAACAGCGCCAGAAAGGCGAGCCCTGCAATTTCCCCATGCAAGGATCGGGTCTCATGTTGCCTTGTCTTCGCCAGCCATAACAGCGGATTAGCGATGTTACACCCGTTATTTTCAGAGCTGCAAGCTGTCTCCATGAACATTTTCAATCTCCTGATCTGTTTACATTTTATATAGAGTTTCATCTGCATGGGGAAGGCCGGTTTCATTCCCAGCGGCGTTTAACCGCTTGCGTGCTTCGTCGGAAATGCAGACAAGATCTTTCACTTTCTCCCTTTTCCCCTGCTTGCCCTTCTTTCTTTCAAGAAGCTTGCCATTTCCATAACCGCTTAGTATGGCTGCTATTTGCTCAATTATCCCGAACATCTTCTATTCCTGTATGGCAAAAATCAGATCTCCTTTTACAAATATTATCGTCTTTCCGGCACAAAACTTTAATCTACTCATAACAAGCAATCCGAAGCCGGTTAATATCTATAAATCAGATAGATTTCCAGCTTGATGACAGACCCCTGTGGATTGATAAGGTCATTCCTTGGACTGCACCTTAAGTCCTGTAACTCCGCAGAAACTCAGGTGAACCCAGTGTGCTCGGGGCTAAACGACTTTCCCCTTCACGAATCTATTATTTGATATGCGGAATTCCTGACTCTCCGGTTCAATATTTTGACCCTGATTGCGCAACTTATAAATAATATGAGCTAGTTACGAATATTAGGATGGGCCCGTAACCGACGCTGCCCGCGACAAGGAGAGGTTGCTGCGATGGATCCTGTAAGAAAATCCGGACTGGATTCTAGCGTTTGACGGAGATGAACTGCTCGAGGATGTGACTTCACAGTTAATCAGAAAGGAATTGGCGTCATCTCCAATGGGCGTACTATGTTCGCCTTTTATTCGTGACTGAACGTCTTCAACGTCTGATTCTCCTCTGATCTCTCCACTCCTCTGGAGCCCGGAGATTTATGGCTCTTTTCCAGAGCAACTTTTCCCATCTTATGACGACTTTTGACCAGACCGTTTTCATGACTTTGTCGGTTCAATTTTTTGACAAGGTCCATTTCCAATATATTTTATTCATAATATCAACAAGTTATACTGCGCTACCAGTGGCATGGCCCTTGCTACTCCTTCTTTGCATATCCATCAATCTTGCTATTTCGAGTCGGATTCTCCAGCGTGTTCTTCTCGGGTAACAGACTGTACCGGTTAATAAAGAAACAGGTTTGATATGCCGCAAGACACGGAATCCGGGAGGAAGTGAGTAATAATGAGCCAAACACCTGGCACTAAAAATATCGTCATCTCAGGTACAAGCTTCTGGAACCCCGGTGATGATTTCGTGCGGGATGGGGTCATCGCCATCCTGAATAATCTCTATTCAGGCGTCTCCCTCAATTTTTTCTTTTATAATTTCAACGCCGATTTCTCTTCGCACGAAAAATTCGCCGGCATTGCCAATACCGTTGCCAATGGAGACCTGCGAGAGTGCGGCGACCATATGGACGCTGTTGTCATCGCCGGACTCTCGGCAGGAGGGGAGATAAGGGATCTTTACAACTGGATCATCGAATCTGGACTCCAGGATCGGGTTTATCTCATAGGTGCCGGCTATGAGAACGACTATGTCGCTGAGCATATCTCCCGGGAACCGGAGGCGACCATCTTTCGGCACGCCAGGATAATCACCGGACGCACTGCAAAAAGACCAACTTTCATCGACAAACTGGGTCTACCTTATCATCACGTTCCTTGCCCAGCGATACTTTCGGTGAAAAAGACCAAGTATATCACCGCGGAGCAAGGAATCAGAAAGATCGGCTTCTCCATACAGCTTCCCCAGGAGCAGGGGATCGTGAACCAGTGTTGTTCCGATTCGAACTACCGGCTTTCACTGGAAATGTTGCTGCATCTGGCCGGCTCCCATGAAGTGGAGATCATCGCCCATCACAAATCCGAATACTTTCATTTTCTCAAACTTCTTGCGGGAACGCGGATACCGATCCATTTCTCCTCTTTCTATCACGACCTCTATGATATTTACCGCGGCCTCGACCTGGTCGTCACCACCCGCCTCCACGCCTCACTGTTCGCCAATGGTCACGGCATTCCAGGTGTCATAATTAATGACACGGACCGCCATACTCACTGCCTGGAGGGATTCCCTCACTCCGTTTGCGTGAACAGCCGCGACAGTTTCAACGTTGCATTCAAGGCGATTTCCCACGCGGACCTTCGCGGGATAGCCATTGAGGCCGAAAGGTTCAAGAGTCAATTGATGCAGACCTACGTTGCTCTCTTGGAACCCGCTTTCAAGCAACTGAAGGTTGCCAGGGGAAAAGCCCTTGTCGAGTCGTCCGACCCCTATTGGTTCGACTCGGAGAAGAATGAGCAGAAACTCGTCCGTCGTCACGTCAGGAAAGGAATGACCGTCTTCGACGTCGGCGCAAACATCGGCAAGTACACAAAACTATTCAGCTACCTCACCTGCGAAGGAGGGCGAGTTTTTGCTTTTGAACCTTCCGAAGGGGCGTACCACAAGCTCCGGGAAGGGGTTCTGAGTATGGGCGCCACCAACGTTACCTTCCTGAGGAAAGCGGCCTTCTCTGAGAACGCCTCTCTCCAATTCAACGAGTTTCCCGAGCGCTACAGTTCGTGGAACAGCCTTGGCAGACCCGCCATGGAAGATCCGGAAGAACCGTCACGCCTGGTGCCGTTGATGCGCTCAGTCAATGTTGAGGCGGTGACAATAGATTCGTTTTGTGAAGAGCGGGGTATCGACACGATCGATTACCTCAAACTGGATGTGGAAGGTGCAGAGATATTCGCACTCCAAGGCGCCGAACGCCTCCTTGAACGGAAGGCGATCCGTCTTCTCCAGTTCGAAATCTCGCAAAAAATGCTGGAGGGGCTCGGGACCAAGGCCGAGGAGGTGTTCAATTACCTTGCATCCAAGGGGTATGCCTGTCACACCATCACCGAGGATGGAGAGCTTGGAGAGACAGTCACCGATTCCGATGCTTTTTACGAAAATTATATTGCGCTCCCCGCACCTGCGCAGTCAAAATTGTTGGATACATGGGAAAACAACCTTTCGGCCTTAATCCAGAGCGCGGTGGGTTCGTCTGACGTTAAGAGCCGTGTATTGAAGCTCCTCCGTCACCTTACACCCGACCCATATCTGGAAAGAAACATCAAAACCTTTGAAAATGCTCTCAGGACCGACCAGGAATGGTTCGACTCTGTCACATTTCTCAACTGGTACGCCTCTATATTTCACCCCTCCACTTACATGGAGGTCGGGGTCAGAAGGGGTAGGTCAATGGTTCAGGTGATGGCGGAATCCCCGGAAACGAAATGTTTCGGTTTTGACCTTTGGATCGAAGGTTACGCAGGTGAGACATGTAGAAGCGCCGATTTCGTGCTCAACGAGCTGAAACGGCTTGGAATCGGACATCGACCGGCGTTGACGGTTGGCGATTCCTGCGTCACACTACCTGCCTTCTTCGCTCAGGAAGATTCGCCGCAGGAAGTGGAACTTATTTTCATAGATGGCGACCACTCTTATGAAGGGGCCAAGAGAGACCTGGAGCTTGCTTTCCGACACCTGGCACCTGGAGGGGCGCTGCTTTTCGATGATATCAATCATGCCAGTCATCCCGAACTCTATCCCCTCTGGGAGGAATTCAAGGAGCGTTACCCTGATCATCTTTACCTGGAAGACCACTACGGCAATGGCACGGCCTGCGCATTCAAGCCCCCCTTCGAGCATCTGAAGAAAATCCTCGCAGGGGACATGACGACAGTAACGAGTGACCAACTGCCGATCCACTTCTTCACCATCGTCCTCAACGGTGAGCCCTTTATCCGTTACCATATGGAGGTTTTCAAGGATCTTCCGTTCGAATGGCATTGGCACATTGTTGAAGGGGTGGCAGACCTCGTTCATGACACTTCGTGGTGCATGACAAACGGTGGCCGTGTCACGGAAGAAATTCATCGGGACGGCCTCAGCAACGACGGAACGAGTGCATATCTGGACGAATTGGCGAGAAACTACCCCGAAAACGTCTCAATCTATCGTAAGCCCGGCGCCTTCTGGGACGGAAAGCTGGAGATGGTGAACGCTCCCCTTCCCCATATCAACAAAGATTGCCTTCTCTGGCAGATAGACGCGGATGAACTATGGACGGCCGAGCAGATCGGCACTGTTCGTACCCTCTTCCTTGCACATCCCAATAAAACCGCTGCATACTACTTTTGCCGTTATTTCGTGACCCCTGAAGATCTTATAACAACCCATGATACTTACGGGAACTATACCTCCTACGAATGGCTGCGAACCTGGCGCTTCACTCCGGGCTCCCGCTGGTTCTCCCACGAACCTCCCAGACTCTGCCGTCGTAGCGCTGGAGAGACGTGGCAGGATATTGCCGCCATCGACCCCTTCATGCACCACGATACCGACGCCTTCGGCCTCAGGTTCCAGCATTTCGCCTATGCAACAGCGAACCAGCTCCGCTTCAAGGAGATCTACTACGGTTACAGTGGGGCCGTGGCTAGTTGGCATCTCCTGCGCCAAACAACGCAATTCCCGGTTCCGCTGAAGAATTATTTCCAATGGGTGAAGGACGACGCTCTTGTCGACAGGGCAGTGATCTATGGGGTAAGTCCGCTCGCCTGGCAGGAGCCTGACGGAAGGTGGTGCTTCGACCCTGTTGACGACTCGTCTTGCAACAAAAAGAGAAAAATCCTTTACGTTCGCACTGACTCCATCGGCGACGCAATCCTGGCTTCTTCCATGCTTCCCCACATCCGGGATGCATATCAAAACGCCCATATCTCAGTGCTATGTCAGGAGCATATAGCGGAGCTGTATGAAGCATGCCCCCATATCGATGAACTCATAACTTTCAATCTAAAAAAGGCCGAGGCGGACTACACATATCGCGACAAAATAGTTGAGTCATTAAGAGAGCGCCATTTTGATCTCGCTCTCAACCCGGTTTATTCCAGAAACGGGCTAAGTGATCATTTCGTAATGGCAAGTGAGATTGTCGAGAGTATCGGGCATCAGGGAGATCTGAGCAATCTCACTGGAAAACAGCGTGAAACCAACAACGCCAACTATTCAAGACTGCTCCCCAGCGAAGGGGCATGGAAGCCGGAACTGCAGCGACATCGCGATTTTCTGGCCGGTCTTGATATCAGAGTTGCAGAATTGAACCCTAGCGTATGGATCACGCCTGACGACTTCTCTTTTGCCGAAGAGTTCTTCCATGCAAATCAACTTGATCCGAAAAGGACAGTGGCCCTCTTTTCAGGCGCTCAGCATTCGTCGCGGCATTACCTGGGATACGGCCAGGCTCTTTCAGAACTCTGCATCCAACGCGGTTTTACGGTGATTGCGCTTGGGGCGGCCGAGGACGCCGATTTAAACAGAAAGAATCTCGCGGATTTAAGCGTTAAGACCATGGATTTGTCCGGCAAAACCACTCTGCGGCAAACGGCTGCCCTCCTGTCGCGTTGCTGTCTGGCCATCGGCGCGGAAACGGGTCTTGCGCACATGGCGTGCGCCGTTGATGTGCCGAATGTGATTCTGCTTGGCGGAGGTCATGCAGGCCGCTTCATCCCCTATTCCCGCCTTACAACAGCGGTATCTCTCCCGTTGGCGTGTTTCGGGTGCAACTGGCACTGCAAATTCGTAACTACCTATTGTGTAAGGAGTATTGACCCGGTCTCACTGGGTAAAGCATGCCATATCGCGCTGGACACCCCGACGGACAGGGCCAGAGTGATTGTGCAAACCGCAGCAACCGGCACTATCCCCGATGATTTCCCCATGTATACGGGAATTTCTCGTTTCATAGACCCGAGCCTTGCCGACATAATTACCTTGACAGGAGATTCCTCCATGCAGAACACAGTTACCAATACAACGGATCAACAACAGAGTGTCAAAATCAACAACCGGCTCCAAGAGGGTGAAGAGTATTTTTCCCGTGGCGATTTTGATTCAGCCATCGATTGTTTTAACAGAATTGTCCACAGGTATCCGGAATGCTCCGCTCCTGCCCATAGCAACCTGGGCGTTATATACTGGCAACGTGGTGAAACCCAAATATCCCTTGAACATCTATCATCAGCACTCAAACTTGATTCTTCCTATCGCCCGGCCGTAACCAACAGCATCGCTGTCCTGGAGCAGCTGGGGGCGTTTAGCGCAGCCACCAGAATATGTCACGATTTTCTGGAACTGCACCCCGATGATCATGATCTGCAAAACAAGATGCAGGAACTTGGCGCCTCGGGATTCCATCAACTGGAGGAAAATTGGGAGAAATTTGCCCAGACCGACCCCATGTGGGCGATATTGACTGATCCCGCAAAAAAGGGGAATAAGTGGGAACCTGGTGAATTCTTCGCAACAGGCATCAAGGACATTCAAGGTCTTTTCAACTATCTGAAAGGGATTGATATTTCACCCTCCCTTGATTCGGCCCTTGATTTCGGGTGTGGTGTCGGAAGGATTACCCAGGCCCTTGCCATGCGTTTCACAACCGCAACAGGTATCGATATCGCCCCTTCAATGATCCGGGAAGCAAAGCAACACAACCGATTTGATGTGAATTGCAGATACCTGCTCAACCAGCGCAATGATCTTGAGATGTTCGCTGACGGGACTTTTGACTTCATTTACAGCGTAATCACTCTTCAACACATCAGACCGATATACATAAAAAACTATCTCGTCGAGTTCATGCGCGTTCTTAAGCCGAACGGCATCCTTGTCTTTCAACTGCCAAGCAGGCTGTACGGCATTCCCACTACCCAACAGGAAATCGATTATATAACCGAGCCCACGAGTAAAGAACCCCGGATGGAGATGCATGGCATCCCGAAGGAGGAAGTCATTGAATTCATCGGGGAACATGGCGGAAAGGTTGTGGACATAATACCTGACAGAAGTCTTGAACCTGCCTGGGAAAGTTATCGTTACTGCGTCATCAAATACGGCAGTTGAGCAATCCCGCGGCAGGATCCAGGATATCATTCATGTGAGCTGGTTGATTCCCCAGAACTAAGCGGAGACTTACCCGAAGAGAACCAGAATGAAAAGTAACCGGGGATAATATGAAAAACCCTAAAATTATCATAGATGGCGTTATTTTCCAGATCCAGCGAAAGAGGCCTGCAGGCATAAGCAGGGTATGGCTTTCCCTGCTTCAGGAATTATCTAAATCCCGATTGGCTGATAATATTCTCTTGCTTGACCGGGACGGCACAATACCTGAGGGTATAAAACTCCGCAAAAAGGTGATTCCAAAATACAGCATGAACAGTTTCGAAGCCGATTCCCTCCTCCTTGAGGAGATTGTTCAGTGTGAACGAGGCGCTCTGTTTATATCCACCTATTATTCATATCCGGAAAATTCGCCATGCATGATCATGCTTCATGACATGACACCCGAGATCATGGCCTTTGACCAGAGTCACCCCGAATGGCGCGCCAAAGGGAAGGCGATCGTCAAGTCATTCGCCTACTTCTCGGTTTCCGAGGCGACCATGGGTGATTTCCGCAGACTGTATCCTGAATTCGGCTCCAGGCCGGTATATATTGTTCCAAACGCGGTAAGCGATCTGTTCCGTCCCAGGTCCGCAGAGGAGATTACACATTTCAAGAGAGTCTATGGAATCAGAAAACCCTATTTCCTCCTCTGCGGTCATCGTCCGGGCTATAAGAATGTCTCGCTTTTTTTCCATGCATTCTCCCTTCTTGACGACCGAGAAGGGTATGAAATCCTTTGCACCGGAGGGGGGAGGGAATTGGAGCCCCAGTTCCGGGAGTATCTTGGAAAGGGTCGCTGCCATCTCCATTTCCTGAATGACAATGAGTTGTCGATTGCCATGGCGGGGGCGCAGGCGGTAGTTTATCCCTCCCTGTACGAAGGATTCGGTCTTCCCCTGCTCGAAGGAATGAAATCGGGATCGCCCATAATCACCTGTCCCAACTCCTCCATTCCGGAGGTGGTTGGCGATGCGGCTCTCTTCGTGGATGGCCACGATATCGAGGCCATGAAGCGGGCCCTCCTCGACATTAGAGACACCTCAATCCGCACTGAACTGACGAACCGGGGTTTCAGGCGTGCAGCCCTTTTCAGCTGGGAACGGAGCGGCCGGCTTATCGTTGAAGCGTTGCAGCAGGTCCTGGAAGTACTACCCAGGGTTAAGGCGAATCAGACAGATCCCATCGATACCGCCTCACGCTTCTATACCAGCCTCCTTGCCCAACAGGGGACGCGGGAATTCGTCAGATACCTGATCAGGTCGATTGCGGCATTGACGGATCAGAAATCTTCCCTTGACTTCTCGGTTATCAGCCAGATTGAGGAGTCGATCATAAAGCTGATTCCGGACCAGATCATACCTCTGCTGAGGGAAACTATCAAAACCGGTAATTGCGATGCGTTCATGCATTACTGGTATGCCCTGATCCTCGAATCACAAGGAATGGAAAATGAAGCCCTTGCCCAGTATCTGCTTGCAATTGAACGGGGGCTCAATACCGTCCGCGTCGCTTATCGCACGGCAAAACTCGCCCAGCGTCTGGATCATGTCATCACAGCCTGCGATATCTTTGAAGAGCTGCTCGATCTCTTTCCCGGTTTTGATGAGGTGGGAAAAGCCCTTAAGGATTTAAACGCGGCCCGCGAACTTGTCAGGGAGAGCATGGCCCTTGTCGCTATCAAACTTAACGCTCCGCCGACTCTGGTTTCCGTAGAGAGAGAGCAGATGATTTCCGTCATTCTCCCCACCAAGGGACGGCCGGGCGGCCTTGAAGAAATCCTGGAGAGCCTTCCCGCAGCCATGGGCAGCCTCTCCTACGAAGTCCTTCTCTATGTGGGAGATGATGACCACGCTGAAACCCGGACAATAATCACAACACATGGCATAACCAGGGTATTCTACGATGCGGATATATTCAGCGCCGGCGAAAAGTTCTCGTGGGCAAAGCTTGTCAACCACGGGTTCCGTAATGCCCGCGGCAAATGGATTATCTTTGCCAGCGATGACATTGTATTTTTCCCGGAAGCTTTCCCTCAAGCCGTTTCAGCGGCAAAAGACGATGAGAAGATAGGGGGGGTTACTTTCCTTCACCGCAATACCATAGAAGATCATGGCGGGATATTCCGTGAGTTCGGATATGACTGCATGGGGATTTATCCCTTCATAAATTTCGGCATAATAAGGAAATCGGCTTTTTCGAAGACGTCGGGCTTCGATGAGAGCTACAGGTTTTACTGGGCTGACGTGGACATCTGCATGCAGTTGTGGCAGGCAGGTTTTTCAATTATTCCTTCTCCATATTCACTCGTGGACCACAACAATATCGTTGACAGTATGAAAAAAGGGAACTCCAAGGATATTTACTATCTGGACACCAGATATTTCCTGGGGAAATGGAAAGTCTCAAGCCTGTTCAAAGGGAAAAATGTGTTGGCAAAACAACGCTTCTCCCTGACACCTGTAGACTCCGATAAAGTCATCAATTCCCTGAACGGGATTTCCGGCATGAATCCTCACGAATCTCTTAATGCCTCAGATGCATTTCCCGCGTCAGGGGAGATAGCGGGTCAGCCGCACCATGGGGAAATCCCTGTCGGCGTCAACTTCACCGGATTCTTTAACGGGGAGTTCGGTGTCGGCGTAGCAGCCCGCAACTATGCGCATGCCTTCACAAGCGCTTCAATCCCGCACAGTCTGCATAATCTGGCAGTGGCCGGGCAACGCTTCAATGACAGAACCTTTACAGATTTCGCCCAGGACAACCCGTACCTTATCAACCTGGTCCATGTCAACGCCGACCTGACCGAAGCGGTAACGGACTCAATGGATGCAGGTTTCTTTTCTGACCGCTACAACATCGGCCTATGGGTCTGGGAACTGGAGCGGTTCCCGGAACAGTGGCACAGGCACTTTGAACGATACCATGAAATCTGGGTCCCCAGCGAGTTCTGCAGACAGGCGGTGGCCGCTGTTTCTCCGATACCGGTGGTGACAATGCCCCACCCGATTGTACTGGACCAAGGAAAGGCCACCTCCAATCGCAAGCAGTTCACACTGCCCGGCGACGAGTTTGTTTTCCTCTTCGTCTTCGACTATCTGAGCGTTTTCCAGCGGAAGAATCCGCTGGCGGTGATCGAGGCCTTCAAGTCGGCCTTCTCCAGGCAAGACAAGGCCACCCTGGTCATAAAGTGCATCAACGCCCACTACTCTCCGGAAAAGGCCCGACTCCTGGAGGAATCTGCAAAAGGTGGAAAGATCCGCTTCATCAACCAACACCTGGACAATGATGACATGCTCAGCCTGATGGCTTCCGCAGATTCCTTCGTTTCACTGCACCGTTCCGAAGGGTTCGGGCTGGGAATGGCCCAATCGATGTACCTTGGGAAACCGGTCATCGCCACCGCCTATTCGGGTAACATGGACTTCATGACCGGGGAAAACAGTTTTCCGGTCAACTACCGTCTGGTTGAACTGGAGAATGACTATGGTCCCTATGCCAAGGGAAACTTCTGGGCCGAGCCGGACCTGAACCACGCCGCGGAACTGATGCGTCTGCTCTTTAACCGGCGTGACCTGGCGGCCAACCGCGCCGAAATTGCAGCGCGCGACATAAAAGAAAAGCTGAATCCGGAAACGATCGGTGCCAGGTTGGAGCAAAGGGTAAGGGAAATCCATACGGCATACGATAAGGCGCGTTCGTCTACAGTCACGCAAGGCTTTACCGAACCGGGCCGTAAACTGAAACAGGAACGGCGTTACGATGAGGCTCTGGCTGATCTCTGGTGGGCAAAGAGTTTCGGGGAGCGGTCAGTTCTCACGGACATCGGCGATTGCCTTGCGAGTCTGGGAAAGGCAGAGGCAGCATTACTTGCATATTCCGATGCAATAAAGGAAGAGATAAATCCCCTGAGAACCCTGCTGGGTATAGGCAGATTGAAATTGAAACAGGAGAAGTTTACCGAGGCAGCCATATCCTTCAGCAAAGCGTTGCGTCTAAATCCTGAGGAGTGCGAGGCGCTGTTGGGATTGGCCTCTGCAAGGAAAGGCCAGGGTCGTCACCCGGAATGTCTTAACACATTATTAAAAGCGCTAGATCTGTATCTCAATGATCGGGAAACGCTGCATGAGATCCTTGTGTGCGCAGCCAGACTTGATAAAACACCGGAAGTATCACGTTACATCGAGGAACATTTTCAGACAGACCCGGAACAACCTGCTGATCTTGCTGATTATTTGCATGTCGAAAGCAGTGATTGCAGATACGATTTATCGGCATGACAGCCAAACCAGACGCCATAAGCGGTCATGCACATCCCTTTACGGGAATTTCTCCCCCATGGTCGCAACCAGCGACGCCATCCTCCGCGCATAGGTATGTTCCGCCAGGACCCTCCTGCGGGCCGCTTCGGCTATCTTTCTACGTTCCGTATCTTTCCCAAGGTAATACGCTGCCAGTGAAACAGCCTCTTCCGTTGTGCGGAAACAGATCGTCTCTTTCCCCACTTCAAAGAAACGGTCCATGTCTTCCTGATAATCGCTCAGAAGAAAACCGCCGCATGCCGGCACGTCGAAGACACGCTGATTGACCGCCGTTTTCATCTGAAAGCTGGTGCAGTTGATATTTACCTCGGTACCCCTGTAGACATCGGGGAGCTCCAGGAAATAGTCGACCTGCTTCCTCAATATTCCCCTCTTGCCAATAAGCCGGCTCCATCCCGCGTCTCCGTAAATGACGAGCCCAAGGGGGATGAGAGACCTCGCCAGCTTGAGGCGATACCCCTGGGTCGCCTTCCAGATCAGGGCCGCTTCGATATCCAGTCTCGAACGGTTGCATGCGGCATGGCCTGACAAGGAGGGAAAGATTTCGAGAATTTCTTTCTTCCTGTCAATCTGCATCTTTTCAGCGGAGATGGATGCAATCTCCTTCCTGACCCTGTTCGATAGTTTCTTTTCCCATTTTTTTTGCGCCGTTTCCATGGAGTCGCCGACAAAGGCAAGGGAAGAGGCGAAACGCCCGTTTACAGGATTTCCCCTCGGTGAGAAAACTTCCGGATCGGTGGCCAAGGGGAGGAATGTCGGGGAATGGAACCCCATCTCCTCCACCGGCCCGAGATATGACCGCTCCCAGCAGAAGACCGCGCAATAGGGGGAACAGTTCACTTCTCCGCCATAAAGTATGTAGGTAGGGCTGTCCACATACCAGGATGCAAAGGGAAGCTTCAGTTCGGTCAGAAGGCCTGTCAGCTTCCCTTCCTCGTCGAAGCCGAGATGGTTTATGGCCAGGAGAAAATCCGGACGGGCCTCCACCAAAAGCGACAACAGTCTCTTGATGAAATCGGGGCCGGGGGCGATGGTGAAGACCTTGTGACCGAGCTGTTCCAGCCCTTTCCTGCATTCGCGGACGGTGTGATAGCCGCAGTCGAGGAGCACGACCCTGAACGGCGGCTTCTTAAGTTTCGGGTAGTCGAGATACCTGAAGAGAATTGAGTTGGCGTTGATCATAGGTGCTGAATCCTCTGGGATTAGAATGCTATCTCAAATGAATAGCAATTATTCTGCCAAGAAGCGGGATTTCAGCCTGCTTAAAGCTGATGATCGTCGGGTGGCGGAAACCCGCTTGGGACCGAGCATTTAAACTGGAGTTCCACCATATATCCCTCCTCTCTGTAGTCATCCGTATCTAATGCTTTTCCGGCGCAAAGTCAAAGATTTGACAGAATTCCTGCCCATCCTGGCTAATTCAATTAATTCCAATGGTTAGACGCCAATTCATTTTGGC
>JBGPID010000033.1:0-13970 GCA_041484725.1 Geobacteraceae bacterium
CACCGGACAACGGTCGAGATCATTACCATGGGGGACGGCCGAACCAAACCGGAACATTTCGATCCGCGGATTCTGGATATTTTTCAGATGGCGGCGCCGCAGTTTGAAGAAATCTTCGAGAATTTTATTTTGTAAAGCATTTTGCGGCAAAAGAAAACATACCAATTTCCCCGCAACTGTGGTAAAAACCTCCCCTGTATAGCAGAGAACAGTGAGACGTGAGAAGTCAGACGTGAGACGAAGAATCCCCAACGTCTTACGTTTAACGTCCTACGTCTCACGTCTTACTGGGGAGTTCATGTCGGAAAAGAGAAATATCGCCAGGGCCGCCGGGGTACTCGGCTTCGCCACGGTGCTGTCACGCATCATGGGGATGGTGCGGGACATGGTGGTGTCGCGCCTGTTCGGCGCGGGGTTCGCCACCGACGCCTTCTTCGCCGCCTTCCAGATCCCCAACATGCTGCGTCGCTTTTTTGCCGAGGGGGCTCTCACCTCGGCATTCGTTCCGACTTTTTCCGAGTGGCTTTCGCAGAGGGGTGAGGAGGAGGCAAAGAACCTCGCCAATGTCTGTTTCACCACGCTGACCATCGTCATGGCCCTGGTGACCATTCTCGGCATTGTCTTTTCCCCGCAGATCGTTCACCTCATGTTTCCCGGCTTTCTCCATGAACCGCCCCTGACCCTGCCCGGCGGCAAAATCATCACCAAACCCGAACTGACGATTTTTCTCAACCGGCTCATGTTTCCCTATATCTTCTTCATCAGCCTTGTGGCCCTCTGCATGGGGATACTCAACACGGTACGGCACTTCTTTACCCCGGCCATCTCCACGGTTTTCCTCAACCTCTCGATGATCGCCTGCGCCGTTTTCCTCCATAACCGCTTCAGCGTGCCGATAACCGCACTGGCTTTTGGGGTCCTTCTCGGCGGAATCCTGCAGTTACTTCTGCAGCTTCCCACCCTCTACCGCCTCGGGTTCCCCATTCGACCGCGCTTCAATTTTTCTCACCCTGCAGTGCGAAAGATCGCCCTCCTGATGGGACCGGCGATTTTCGGGGTCGGGGTCTACTACCTGAATATAACGGTAGGGAACATCCTTGCCTCGCTCCTCCCCCAAGGGAGCATTTCCTATCTCTACTACGCCCAGCGGCTCTTCGAATTCCCCCAGGGGATTTTCACCGTTTCGGTGGCCCAGGCGGTCCTCCCATCCATGAGCCGGCAGGCAGTCGCCGGAGAGATGGAAGGACTGAAGGAATCTCTCGGCTTCGCCCTCCGCCTGACCCTGTTTATAACCATTCCTGCCATGGCGGGGCTCATGGTCTGCTCAACCCCCATTTTCAGCCTCCTTTTCATGGGGGGGGCCTTTGACTACAACAAGGCGGTGAACTGCGCCGTAGCCCTGTTCTACTACGCGATGGGATTGTCGCTGGTGGCGCTTGTCCGCGTGCTGGTCCCGGCTTTTTACGCTTTGCAGGATACCCGCACACCGGTCAAGGTCGCCTTTGTTGCATTCATCCTCAATCTTCTCTTCAGCCTGGCGCTCATGGGACCGCTGCTGCATGGAGGATTGGCCCTTGCTTCAACCCTCTCCGCTCTGTGTCAGATGGCCATGCTCCTCTACCTGCTCCGTGGAAAGATCGGCCCAATCGGGGGGAGGAGTATCGCCCTGACAGGCGGGAAAACCCTGATAGCTTCATTGCCGATGGCTATGGTGGTTTACTGGGTGGTGCGCCATGCCGACTGGCAGGTATTCGGTCACAAACTGTACAAGGGTGCGTTACTGGGAGGAGCGATAGGGGGGGGGGTCGCCGTCTTTTTGCTCTCTGCCCACCTGTTAAATATTGGCGAATACCGTGAGGCGCTCAAAATGCTGCGCAGGAGGTTGGAGAGAAAATGAAGATAAAAAGGAATGCGGCATCGGCCAGGTATTGTTCGCTCTTTGGCGCCACCCTCGGGTTCGGCGGGGTTGTTGCCGGTGAGGAGGGACTTATCGAGGTATTCCTGCCGTTTGCCGGGGAGAATGAGGCCGGCATGGCGGCGCGCATTGCCCTCCTCTATCCGTCTGTTGTCGGAGAGAACCAGGTCACCAGGGAGGCGGCCCTCCTCCTCCGGAGATATTTCGCGGGAGAGCAGATCAGCTTCGATCTCCCCGTTGACTGGAGCGGTTTTACACCATTCCAGAGCGCCGTCTATGAGGAGGTGGCGCGTATTCCCTATGGTATGGTAAGAAGTTATGGAGAGGTGGCCGCACAGATCGGACGCCACCGGGCCGCCAGAGGGGTGGGGTCAGCCATGGCGCGCAACCCGTTGCCGGTCATCATCCCCTGTCATCGGGTAGTGGGCGCATCCGGCGCGATGACCGGCTATTCCGCACCGGGTGGCGTCATGTCGAAACAATGGCTGCTGCGCATGGAAGGGATATTCATCCCGGGATAAACAGGTGAATATGTGGGAGCATCGGTGTGAAATTATTAACTATTTATTCACAATAACAATTTAGCGTCAGATTTTTTTCAGCCATCAACTTGATAACTGTTTTCCAACACCACGGAATAACTACGGTAATGCGTAACTTGTTGAATTAACGAGAATATTACTTATGAATAAAAAATAGGCATTAAGCAAAAACCACTATAGGAAATATCGTTTTATTGGATTGTCCACACCGTTATGCACAGTTTATCCACACTTTTTGTGGATAATCGGTTACGGTGTTGAAAAGATGTAACAATCTGACCAGGTATTAAGGATGAAGGCTGAAGACAGAAGTTTAAATCTTTTTTCCTAACAGTTTTCAGCCTTCAATCTTCAGCCTGTTTCTCTGCTTTTTGCCTCCTCCCACAGACTTTCCATTTCTTCCAGAGTTGCCTCCTTCATCTGCACCCCCCTGGCATGCATGGTCTCTTCGATGTGGGCGAACCGTCTGGCAAAACGTTCGATGGTCTTGCGCAGAGCCTCTTCGGGATTAAGAGAGAGAAAACGGCCGAGGTTAACGATGGCGAAGAGAAGGTCGCCCAATTCCGCCTCCATCCGCGCCTCATCGCCGGCGGCCATGGTCTCTTCGAACTCACGCAGCTCTTCGAGCACCTTGGCGAACACCTGGTCCACATGTTCCCAATCGAAGCCGACCCGTGCCGCTTTTTCCGTGATCTTCTGGGCCTTGAGCAGTGCGGGGAGATGAGGGGGGACACCGGACAGGGCCGACTTCCGCTCTTCCCCCTTTTCCTGCTTCTTGATCCGTTCCCAGTTTTCCACCTGTTCATCCGCGGTTTTCACCACCTGATCGCCGAAGACGTGGGGGTGGCGGAGGACGAGCTTGGCACAGATGGTGTCGAGGACCTCGTCCATGGTGAACTCCCCTTTTTCCTCGGCGATGGCGGCGTGAAAAACCGGCTGGAGAATAAGGTCCCCCAGTTCCTCCTTGAGATGTTCCGGGTCGTTGGTATCGATCGCCTCGATCACCTCATAGCTCTCCTCCAACAGATAGCGCTTGAGCGATTCGTGGCTCTGCTCCGCGTCCCACGGGCAGCCGCCGGGCGCACGCAGGCGGCGCATGATAGCCATCAATCGGGCGAATTTATCGGCTTCGTTCATAATTCTCCTTAAGGAAAAGGCAGCGTTAGCTGCAACTTCATTTTTTAGCTTTACCTTTAACTTTAACTTCCCCTGTCAGATATTCCTCCAGAAACCGCCGCTTGTACTCGATGAAATGCCCTTCCTCGATGGCCTGCCGGATCTCCTCCATCATCTGCAGGTAGAAATGGACGTTGTGGATGCTGGAGAGGATGGCGGAGAGGACCTCGTTGGCATTGAAGAGATGGTGGATATAGGCGCGGCTGAATTTCCGGCAGGCATAGCAAGCGCAGGAGGGGTCTATGGGGTAGAAGTCGCGACGGTAGTTGCGGTTGGTGAGCCGGATCCGGCCGCGGCGGGTGAAGAGGGTCGCGCTCCGGGCGTAGCGGGTCGGGATGACGCAGTCGAACATGTCCATGCCGCGCTCGACGCTCTCCAGGATGTCCTCTGGCAGTCCCACCCCCATCAGGTAACGGGGTTTGTCTTCAGGGAGATGGGGGGCGGTAAAGCCGACCACCTTTTTCAACAGCTCCAGCCCTTCGCCGACGGAGACCCCGCCGATTGCGTAACCGGGGAAATCCATCGCCACCAGTTCCCGGGCGCACATTGCGCGCAGATCCTCATAGACGCTCCCCTGAACGTTGGCGAACAGGGCCTGGTCCTTTCTCGTTTGGGCCTCCTTGCACTGGCGCGCCCAGCGGATCGTCTTCCGCGTGGATTGTTCGGCGTACCCCTTGTCGCAGGGGTAGGGGATGCACTCGTCAAAGGCCATGATAATGTCGCTGCCTAACGCCTCCTGGATGGCGATGGCCCGTGTCGGGTCGAGGAAGACCTCTTCGCCGGTTATTTCATGCCGGAAGAATGCGCCTTCCTCGGTGATCCTCTTGTTGGGAAGGGAAAAGACCTGGAACCCGCCGGAGTCGGTCAGGATCGGGCCGTCCCAGGCCATGAATCCGTGCAGTCCGCCGGCTTTCTCGACCAGCCCCTCACCAGGGCGGAGGTGAAGGTGGTAGGTGTTGCTGAGGATGATTTGGGCGCCGCACTCCTCAACCTGCTGCGGGGTCATCGCCTTCATGGCGGCGTGGGTCCCGACCGGCATGAATACGGGGGTCTCGATATTGCCGTGGGGGGTCGCGAGGGTTCCGCGCCTGGCCTCACTTTTTTTGTCGTTCTTTAAAAGTCTGAATTTCATGGTCATTTCTCAAGAGTCGCTTACGGTTGTCGCAGGCAAATTCTAATAGCAGAATGGGCAGGGAAATGCAATCTTCTTATCAGTCAGTATACCATCTTTTCCTGTGGTGATTTTGCGACACTCTGATATAAAGAGTTATAAGCGAGTTTGCACGGCTATGACCCGCAGCGTTAATCGCACCCGCAAATTTATTTTGGCGGTCATTTCTACATTTTTGGTTGCATTTTTTTATAACGGCGTTTAGTATACTGTATACAATATACTGCAATTAGCGGTATTTAATTTAGCATTTAAAGGGATACGGCCATGCAATTATTTACGAGCACCGTGGGAAGAAAAATTCTGGTGGCGATTTCCGGTCAATTGATGGTCCTCTTCGTCATCGCTCATCTGCTGGGCAACTCTTCCATCTTCATTCCCGGCGGGATCAACGCCTATGCCGAGCATGTTCATGCTCTCCCCCCCCTGGTATGGTCCATCCGCTTTGTCATGCTGGTGGCGGCCATGGTTCATATCTGTTTCGGGGTACAGATTACCCTGGAAAACAAGGCTGCCAATCCCTCCCGTTATGCGGTGAACAGGCAGCTCAAGGCAACCTTTTCCAGCAGAAACATGATATGGACGGGAGTGCTGCTGGGGATATTCATCATTTACCACCTCCTCCATTTCACTGCCCGGGTAATGCCGGACGTAGCCTCCCGCCTTTCCTCACTATCAAGCGGAACAGGATTCGATGTCTACTCCATGGTGGTCGGCAGCTTCCAGCACGGAGCTATCGCCGCCCTCTACATAGCCGCGATGGTTTTCCTCTTCCTCCATCTGAATCACGGCATCCAGGCATTTTTCCAGACAATGGGCTGGAACAATGACCGCACCCTGCCGGTCATCAGCAAGACCGGCAAGGTTCTTGCCATAATTTTTCTGGTTGGCTTCTGCTCCATTCCGATTTTTATCCTGGCGCGCATTTTGACCTAATAGAGGGGGTTCATAGTGATACTTGATGGGAAGAGTCCGAAAGGACCGATTGAAACATCATGGGACAAACACCGGTTTGATATGAAACTGGTGAATCCTTCAAACAAGCGGAAATACAAGATACTCGTGGTCGGCACCGGGCTGGCCGGCGCGTCCGCCGCCGCAACTCTTGGGGAACTCGGCTACAACGTGGAGTCCTTCTGCTATCAGGACACTCCCCGCCGCGCCCACAGTATCGCCGCCCAGGGGGGTATAAACGCCGCCAAGAACTATCCCAATGACGGCGACAGCATCTACCGTCTCTTCTACGACACCATCAAGGGGGGCGATTTCCGCGCCCGCGAGGCGGATGTCTGGCGTCTTAGCCAGGTGTCGAACAATATCATTGACCAGTGCGTGGCCCAGGGTGTCCCCTTTGCCCGTGACTACGCCGGTTATCTGGATACCCGCTCCTTCGGCGGCGCCCAGGTTTCCCGCACCTTCTACGCCCGTGGCCAGACTGGTCAGCAGCTCCTTCTTGGCGCTTACTCCGCCCTTTCCCGCCAGATCAAGGCCGGCTCGGTCAGGATTTTCCCCCGCTGCGAGATGCTCGATTTGGTGGTGGTGGACGGCGAGGCGAAAGGGATCACGGTCCGCGACCTGATCACCGGCGAGATCCGCTGTCACGCCGGCGATGCGGTGGTGCTGGCCAGCGGTGGTTACATGAACGTCTTCTACCTCTCCACCAATGCCATGGGGTGCAGCGTTACCGCCACCTGGCGGGCACACAAGAAAGGGGCTTACTTCGCCAATCCCTGCTACACACAGATCCATCCCACCTGCATCCCGCAGACCGGTGATCATCAGTCCAAGCTGACCCTCATGTCCGAATCGCTAAGAAACGACGGCCGCTGCTGGGTGCCTAAAAAGAAGGAAGACATTGGGAAACCGGCCAATCAGATACCTGAGGAAGACCGCGACTATTATCTGGAGCGGAAATATCCGAGCTTCGGCAACCTGGCCCCCCGTGACATCGCCTCCCGCGCCGCCAAGGAACAGTGCGACGACGGCCGCGGCGTCGGCCCGGGGGGGCGCGGTGTTTATCTCGACTTTGCCGGCTCGATAAATCGTCTCGGCGAGCATATCATAAAAGAGCGTTACGGCAACCTATTCGACATGTACGAGAGGATCACCGCGGAAAACGGCTACAAGGTGCCGATGCGCATCTACCCTGCCCCCCACTACTGCATGGGGGGGCTTTGGATTGACTACAACTGCGAGAGCAACCTCCCGGGACTGTTCGTCCTCGGCGAAGCGAATTTTTCCGTCCACGGGGCAAACCGCCTCGGCGCCAGCGCCCTCATGCAGGGTCTGGCGGACGGCTATTTCGTCATTCCCTATACCATAGCCAATTATTTGGCCAGAATCACGCCGGGCAAGGTGAATGTCGAAAATCCCGAATTCAGGAAATCGGTGGAGGATGTGCAGGCGGGGACCAAGAAACTCCTTTCCGTAGGCGGCAAGCGGACGGTCAACGACTTCCACCGGTCACTCGGTAAGATCATGTGGAACAACGTCGGCATGGCGCGGAGCGAACAGAGCCTCAAGGAGGCACTCAAGGAGATTCCGGCCCTGCGCGAGGAATTCTGGCAGAACGTCAAGGTGACCGGTTCCGGAGCCGAGTTGAACCAGCAACTGGAGAACGCCGGGCGCGTCGCCGATTTCCTGGAGTTCGGCGAACTTCTGGCCAGGGACGCGCTGCACCGAAACGAATCGTGCGGCGGTCACTTCCGTGTTGAATACCAGATGCCGGACGGCGAAGCGCGGCGCGACGACGAGAATTTCTGCTACGCAGCCGCCTGGGAATTCAAGGGTGCGGGGAATGAACCCGAACTGCACAAGGAGCCGCTGGTTTTTGAGAATATTCATCTGGCAATAAGGAGTTACAAATAATGAGCGACCGTAAGACCATGAATCTGAAGTTGCATATCTGGCGCCAGAAGGGGCCGGATGCACCGGGGAAGCTGGAAATTATCGAAGCGCGGGACATAAGCCCCGATCATTCATTTCTCGAAATGCTCGACCAGGTGAATGAGGAGCTGATCAAGGCTGACAAGGAGCCGATCGTCTTCGACCACGACTGCCGCGAAGGGATCTGCGGCAGCTGCTCACAGGTGATTAACGGCGTCCCGCACGGGGGGCAGGAGCGGACCACCGTCTGCCAGCTCCACATGCGCACGTTCAAGGATGGAGACGCCATTTTCATTGAACCGTGGCGCGCGCGGGCCTTCCCGATCATCAAAGACCTGATTGTTGACCGCTCCGCCCTTGACCGGATCATTCAGTCGGGTGGATATAACTCCTGCCACACCGGAGGGGTACCCGACGGCAACACCCTGCTGATTCCCAAGCCGGACGCCGATTACGCCATGGACGCCGCCGAGTGCATCGGCTGCGGCGCCTGCGTTGCGGCCTGCCCCAACGGCTCGGCAATGCTCTTCACGAGCGCCAAGGTGGCCCAGCTGGCGGCCCTCCCCCAGGGGAAGGCGGAGGCGTTCACCCGTGTTTGCGCCATGACGGAAACCATGCATAAGGAAGGATTCGGCAACTGCTCCAACCACTATGAATGTCAGGCCGCCTGTCCCAAGGGGATCAGCGTCAAATTCATTGCCAGGCTGAACCGGGAGTACCAGAAAGCGCTTTTCAAATAATATTGAAAAGAAGTCGCAGTTTAAGGGCAGAGGTTGTTATCTCTGCCCTTTTTTGTGCCATAAACATTTATCATGATCGAGTTGCAATAAATAGTTGTTTTTCCATGAATAAATTGTGATAATCAAGGATGGCCGGCCGTTGCGGGAGTTGTCATTTTCAGCTCTTGCCATGTCTATAATACGTCGCATGTCGTCAATTGCCTTCTATTATTGCTTCATGGAGCTGGATCTGGATTACAAATGGCTGTCAAGGCAAAGTCAGGAGATCGGCATCAGCAGCAACGGGTTCAGATGGGCAGAATGGGACAAAGGGATGAGCGGGATCATCGGCGGCGGGACATTTACGGGTCGCATGGTTGAATTTCATCCCTTTCTGCTCTTTGGTGAATATATCCATGCAGGGAAAGGCGCAGCTTATGGTTTCGGTCGCTACCGGCTGGAGAAAGCCGGTTAACGGCTTGATATTGTGCTTGATGCATGTAAACTTATGCATACGGGGATGGGAAGAAAAACCTACGGGAGTGATGAATGATACAATCGATCTGGAAGCCTTTAATTCTGATGCTGATCCTGGTACTTATATTCAATCTGGTTTACACCATGGTCACGAGCCAGATGGCGGGACAGGTGCCGGAGATAACATACAGCCGTTTCCGGCAAGAGCTTGGGACGGATAATATCAAAAATATCACGATCAAGGGGAACTCTATCAAGGGGGAGTTTCGCAACAAGACGAAAGTAACCCAGGCTGCGGATGGGAGAGAAACCGTACGCGAGGTGACCGGCTTCGCCACGGTGCTCCCCTCCATTCCCGATCCCGCACTGATGGCTGATCTGACGGCGAAAAAGGTGGAGGTAAAGGCGGTCTCCACCGAGGTGTCGCCATTTTTGAACGGTCTCATTTATATCCTGCCGTGGTTCCTGATAATCGGGGTCTGGTGGTTTATCATGCGCGGGGCAAGGGGGCAGGGGCCGGGCGCCATGATGGGTAATTTTGCCAAGTCCGGGGCGCGGATGTACGCCGGGGAGAAGAAGATCACGGTGACATTCAATGATGTGGCCGGTATGGAGAACGAAAAACGGGAATTGAAAGAGATCGTGGAATTCCTGAAAGAGCCGAAGAAATTTCAGAGGATCGGCGGGAAAGTCCCCAAGGGGGTGCTCCTGGTGGGGCCTCCGGGCACCGGCAAGACCCTCCTGGCAAGGGCTGTGGCAGGGGAGGCGGGGGTCCCGTTTTTCAGCATTTCGGCGTCCCAGTTTATCGAGATGTTCGTCGGGGTCGGGGCAGGAAGGGTGCGTGATCTCTTTGCCAACGGTAAGAAGGCGGCCCCCAGCATCATCTTCATCGATGAGCTGGATGCGGTGGGAAGGAGCCGCGGCGCCGGCTTCGGCGGCGGTCACGATGAGCGGGAGCAGACCCTCAATCAGCTTCTCTCGGAGATGGACGGCTTCGACCCCCACGAGGAGGTGATCGTCATCGCCGCCACCAACCGGCCGGATGTCCTCGATCCCGCCCTTTTGCGCCCCGGCCGTTTTGACCGGCACGTGGTTATTGAAAGGCCCGACTGGCGCGACCGGGAAAAGATCCTCATGGTGCATACGCGCAATATCTGCCTGAACAAGGATGTGGACCTGACGGTGATTGCCAAGGGAACGCCGGGGATGACCGGCGCCGACCTGGAAAACCTGGTAAATGAGGCGGCCATCCTGGCTGCCCGGGAAAATGCTCCGGCCGTGACCACGCTGCATATGGAAAAAGCAAAGGACAAGCTCCTCATGGGAGGTGAGCGAAAGATGTTCATCTCCGACGAGGAGAAGCGGATCACCGCCTATCACGAGGCCGGCCATACCTTGGTGGCCAAGCTCTTGCCGGGGACCGACCCGGTCCACAAGGTGACTATCATCCCCCACGGAATGGCCCTGGGTGTGACCCAGCAGTTGCCTGAGGATGACCGGTACCACTACCCGAAGGCCTATCTGGTCAACCGTCTCTGCGTGGCGCTGGGGGGGAGGGTGGCCGAGCGGCTGACATTTAACGACATCTCCACCGGCGCCCAAAGCGACCTGAAGACGGTCAATGACCTTGCCGAGAAGATGGTCTGCCAATGGGGGATGAGCGAAAAAATTGGAGCGATGACCTTCAGCCGCGGCGAGGAACACCCGTTCCTCGGACGGAAGCTCGCGCAGGAAAAGACCTTTTCCGAGGAGATGGCGGGGCTGATTGACCAGGAGATTGCAGCAATAATCAGGGATGCGGAAAAAAGGGCGGACGAACTGGTGTCTGCAAATCGGGATAAGCTTGACGCTCTGGCTAATGCTCTTATCGAGGAAGAGACCCTGGATGGTAAGAGGGTGGATGAGATACTAGGGGCTATTCATGCAGCATAGAAGAGAAAGCGGCATCCTCCTTCACCCCACCTCTCTCCCTGGACCGGGAGGGATCGGCTCCCTCGGGGCCGAGGCCCGCCGTTTTGTCGATTTCCTGATCCTTGCCGGCCAGTCGCTCTGGCAAGTCCTTCCGCTCGGCCCCACCGGTTTCGGAAATTCTCCGTATTCCTGTTATTCAGCATTCGCCGGTAATCCGCTGCTCATAGACCTGGATGTGCTCGTAGTGGAAGGGGATATTGAAAAGAGAGAGCTGCGAACAGGCTTTCCTGATGAATGGGTTGATTTCACCCGGGTGGAGGCCTATAAATACGACTCATTGGGCCGCGCCGCGGAAAATTTCTTTGCCGGCGGAGATAATTCCCGGAAGGAGGAGTTCCGGCGCTTCTGTGACAACAATTCGTGGCTCCACGACTATGCTCTGTTCATGGCGGTCAAAGCGGCAAATCACGGCAAGAGCTGGCGTCTCTGGCCGGAAGGAATCGCCCGGCGCACGTCGGCGGCCCTCGAAGAATACTCATGCAGCCTTGCCCCGGCGGTGGGGACGCAAAAATATATGCAGTGGCAGTTTTTCCGGCAATGGGAAAAGGTTAAACAATACGCCAATGCCAACGACATAGAGATAATCGGGGATATACCCATTTTCGTCGCGTATGATTCCGCTGATGTCTGGGTCAATCCGCACCTGTTCCATCTGGACGAGCACGGTCGGCCGCTGGTGGTGGCAGGCGTACCACCCGATTATTTCAGCGAGACAGGCCAGTTGTGGGGGACCCCCCTGTACAACTGGGAAGTCACGGCTTTTCATGGCTTCAGCTGGTGGGTCGAGCGGATGAAAAGGGCCCTGTTTCTCTATGACAGGGTAAGGATCGACCATTTCCGGGGATTCGAAGCGTACTGGGAGGTTCCTGCTACGGAAAAGACCGCAGTCAATGGCCGGTGGGTGAAGGGACCGGGCGAAGCCCTGTTCAATGCCCTCATTGATAGCCTGGGACCGCTTCCTGTAATTGCGGAGGACCTGGGGGTGATCACCCCCGATGTGGAAGCACTGCGGGACAGGTTCGGTTTCCCCGGAATGAAGATACTCCAGTTTGCTTTCGATTCCGGCCCCGACAACGCTTACCTACCCCATAACTATGAAAGGCATGCGGTTGTCTATACGGGCACCCATGATAACGACACGACAGTCGGCTGGTTTGCAGGACTCCCGGCAAAAGTAAAGAAACGGATCCGCGACTACCTGGGGAGCGACGGCAAGGATATAGTCGGAGACCTGATCCGGCTAGCCCTGGCTTCCGTCGCCAATATGGCGGTCATTCCCCTTCAGGACATTCTGCGTCTGGATAGCTCCGCAAGGATGAATGTTCCGGGTACATCTGCCGGCAACTGGTCGTGGCGTTTTGCCGGCGATGACCTTAGAGAAGGGCATGTTGCGAAACTCCATAATATGACGCAATTGTACGGGAGATTAAAACATCATAGATAACAAAATACTTGACAAACACTATCGAGCTTATATAGTATCTGTAACCACATATTCTTTATCAATTATGTAAATATGCTCTTTAGTTTATTATACCATTCGAGAGGAGAATCGCCATGTCTGAAACCAAATTAGATTTTGCCACACTTGCACTTCATGCCGGGCAGGTCCCTGACTCCGCCACACTGTCGCGGGCCGTACCCATCTACCAGACATCTTCCTATGTCTTCAAAGATTCGGAGCATGCGGCCAATCTCTTCGGCCTCAAGGAGTTCGGCAACATCTATACCCGGATCATGAACCCGACCACCGATGTGCTGGAAAAACGGCTGGCCGAGCTGGACGGCGGTGTCGGCGCGCTGGGGGTGGCTTCGGGGCAGGCGGCCACTACCTATGCAGTACTGAACATCACCCAGGCCGGGCAGAATATAGTTTCCACCAATTTTCTCTACGGCGGCACCTATAATCTCTTCCACTATACGCTCCCCAAGCTGGGAATCACGGTGAAGTTCGTCGACAGTTCCGACCCGGAGAACGTCCGCCAGGCCATCGACGCCGATACACGGCTTGTCTACACCGAATCGGTCGGGAATCCGAAGAATAATGTGGACGATTTCGAGGTGATCGGAAAAATCGCCCATGAAGCGGGGATCCCCTTTGTCGTCGATAATACCGTTACCACCCCCTATCTCTTCAGGCCGCTCGAACATGGCGCCGATATCGTGGTCTACTCGCTCACCAAGTTTATCGGCGGCCATGGCACCAGCATCGGCGGGGCAGTTGTCGACGGCGGCAGGTTCCCCTGGAATAACGGCAAATTCCCCGAACTGACCGAACCCGACCCTTCGTATCACGGGCTGAACTACTGGGAGGCGTTGGGGAACCTCTCCTATATTCTCAAGATGCGTCTGACCCTACTGCGCGACCTGGGGGCACCCCTTTCGCCCTTCAACTCATTCCTCTTCCTCCAGGGGCTGGAAACGCTGCACGTGCGGATGCAGCGCCATGTGGAGAATGCAATAAAGGTTGCCAAGTGGCTGGAGAAGCACCCCTTGGTAACCTGGGTGAACTATGCGGGACTTGCCAGCCATAAGGACCATAACCGGGCGAAAAAATACCTTCCCAAAGGGACCGGTGCGATCATCGGTTTCGGCATCAAGGGGGGTGTGGAGGCGGGGAAGAAGTTCATCGACAGCGTAAAGCTGTTGTCGCACCTGGCCAATATCGGCGACGCCAAGACACTGGTCATACATCCCGCCTCCACTACCCACCAGCAGTTGTCCGCCGAGGAACAGGTGGCAACCGGCGTCACCGCCGACTTTATTCGTCTCTCCGTTGGCATCGAGGAAGTGAATGACATCATCGCCGACATAGACCAGGCGCTCAAGGCTTCGCAGAGTTGAACCCATACGCGAAAACCGGCAAAAAGGCGGCCTTGTTCGGCCGCCTTTTTGCGTTTCGATTTATGAAAATTAACCGACAAAGCCTTTGACCTTAAGTAAGGGGATTTGTAATAAAGATGCAGATTGGCTGAGAGTTTCGAAGTTCGGCAAAGAAAAAGCGGGGTTGGCGAAAAAAGGTATTGACAAGGGTTGGGTAATGAGGTAAATTGCCAATTCTGCCGCGGGAATCGGCGTTGGTCTTTGAAAACTAAATAGTAGACGTAAATTGC
>JBGPID010000034.1:0-13951 GCA_041484725.1 Geobacteraceae bacterium
AGGGATCCCCAAATCCGCCATACTACATTATGTGGCCCAGGGACTGCTGCCGGAGCCGGTCAGGACCGGCCCCAATATGGCCTATTACGACCCGGCCTGTATTGAAAGGATCGAATTCATCAGGGCCATGCAGGAGAAATATGCATTTCCTTTAAGAAAGATCAAAATGCTCCTCTCCCACAGGGAGCGGGGGATGGATGTTACGCCACTCATCGAATTGAGCGCAACCATTTTCGGCGATGCAGACGCACTAACCCTTAATGAGGCGGAATTCTGCAGAGCCACCGGTCTCAACTTCAGGGAGGTGCGAAAACTGATAAAAAACGGTCTTCTCGTACCCCTTGAAAAAGGGATATTCAATCAGCCGGATGTGGAAGCTTGCGGCATGTACGCCAAATGTTTTGCCTTGGGGGCCGGGGCGGCAGATCTTACTTTCTACGCGGAAGCGGCGAAAATGATCGTCGACATGGAGATGCGCCTGCGGAGCAAGCTTACGGCCCATCTGCCGGAAGAGCAGGATGCCGAGGTGACCAGACGTCTGGTTTTGGGGGCGAGGGTTGTCCGCAACTACGTGATTGAACGAGTCTTCCAGCAAAGGGTGGCTTCAGCGGGGGACCTTAAAGACACGACTCTCCTGACCGGGGAAAATAGCGTGACAGAAGAAGAGAAATGACCCCTTGACAGGCAGTTGACCGGAGTAAAGGAGAAGTTGTCATGGCTGAAGGTCCCGTTGTCTTATTCGAGAACGTATCGAAAATTTATCAGGTGGGAGAGGTTTCGATCCCTGCCTTAAAGAACGTATCTCTCCAAATTTTCAGGAGCCGATTTTCGATGGTCTTGGGGCCATCCGGCAGCGGCAAGACCACCCTGCTCAATTTGGTCGGTTGCCTGGACCAGCCGACGGGTGGGAAAATCGAGGTCTGCGGGGAAAAGGTGGCTGAAATTACAGATGACAGAATCTCCGAGTTTCGGGCGAAGAACATCGGGTTTATCTTCCAGAACTTCAATCTTATTCCGGTACTTTCAGCCCTGGAGAATGTTGAATACCCCCTGACCCTGCTGGGGATGAAGACCTCTGAACGGAGGGAACGAAGCATGAGTATCCTTGGGTCGGTGGGACTTTCCGACCATGCACGGCACAGGCCCAACCAGTTGAGCGGCGGGCAAAAGCAAAGGGTTGCGATCGCCCGCGCCCTGGTTAAGGGGCCGAGCCTGGTGCTGGCGGATGAACCGACAGCCAATCTCGACAGCACAACCGGCGCTGCCATCATCGATCTTATGCACCGGGTTCAAGAGGAGTACGGCGCCTCTTTCATATTTTCCACCCACGATCCGCAATTGATTTCCCACGCCCAGGATGTCTTCTCCATCCGGGATGGCGAGCTGATCGAGCATCGTTCGGAGGGGTAAATGACGACACTGAATATTGCCGCGAGAAATATTACCAGGAACTACAGACGTTCACTCATGACAATTTCAGCCATCGCTGTGGGGACCATGTCGATGCTATTGTTCGGTGAATTTGTCTCGCAGATTTTCGTTTCACTCGAAACGCAGAATGTGACCCGCTCCGGACACATTGCCCTGTTTCGAAGCGGTTACTTCAACTACGGCGCAGGTAATCCGGCGGCCTACGGCATCCGCGATTATCAGGATGTCATCGGATTAATGGGCGAAGATGCCTTTCTCAAACCGCTGATCAACGTGGTTACACCTACCATAAACCTTTTTGGCATAGCCGGGAATTTCGATGCAGAGTCTTCAAAAACCTTTGTCGGTCTCGGGGTGATTCCCGCCGATTACAATATTATGCATCGTTGGGACGAGCATCACCTGAAGCTGGGCACCACCGCCGGTGATATATCTCTAAATGAGAAGGACGAGTCTCACGGATTTATCGGGGCAGGTCTGGCCAGGATCTTGGGGCTTTGTGAGACCCTGAAGCTGGGTGATTGTCCCGAGCGACAACGCGGCGACCAGGAAACAGTTCAGACAAAATCAGGTCGGAACAAGCGGGACTTCAGTGGATTGGAGGAAGAGGCGAAGCAGACGAACTCCGATGCGGGGAACGGACCGGCTCCCCGTCTGGATCTTCTCGCGGCAACGGCAAACGGCGCTCCCAACGTAGTCAATTTCTATGTTGATAAGGCTATTGTTCAGGGGATCAAAGAGTACGATGATTCTTTTGTCATAATGAACTTCAATCTTGCACAAAAGCTCCTTTTCGGTCGAGGTGAAAAGAAGGCCGTCAGCATCGTCCTGCAGCTCCACCAGACAGAGGATATCCCGGTTGCGCGGGCGCGTCTAGAAAAGTTGATCAAAGATAAGGGACTTGATCTGGAGACCCGGGAACTGACCGAGCTGCAGCCGTTCTATAAGCAGGCGGTCGGAATGTTCCTGGCCATTTTTTCGTTCATCTCGATCGTCATGGCGGTGATTGTTTTGTTTACCGTTGTTAACACGATGAGTATGAGCGTGATGGAAAGGACCCAGGAAATCGGCACACTTCGGGCAATGGGAGTCAAGAGAAAGGGAATCGCGGTTCAATTCGTGCTTGAGGGGATACTCCTCGGGCTGATCGGCGCTACGGTCGGAATTGTCATCGGTTCCGTTGCGGGAGAGATCATCAATCATGCGGGCCTGACATGGCATCCTCCGGGGCAGGCGTATCCTACGCCGCTTCTGGTGCGTACGAAAGGCGTGGGTCATCTGCTGTTCGGCATCTGGACCGGGTTGGGCGTCATGGCGACAATAGCGGCATGGATTCCGGCGCGTCGTGCAGCCCGGATGAAAATAGTGGACGCATTGGGACATGTATGAGAAATAGACTATTCTTTTATCTGTTGATCATGGCCCTGGTGACGGGCGCGGTGGAGAAAGCCGTTTCCGGTGAAGAAAACAGGCCCTCGGCTCAGACAGTTATCGCCCGTTCCGATGCTGTCAGAAATCCCGACAGACCTTTCCGGCTCGATCTTCGCCTCACGGAGTACGTAAATGGTTCAGAGCGCAACGAGGTCATTCTCCGGGTATACTCGAAGATAGACCGGACATCAGGGCAATTCAAGAATCTCGTGAGCTACATGGAGCCCCCCCGGGACATGGGCAAGGCGGTCCTCATGAATGGGACGACCATGTGGTTTTACGATCCGGCTTCAAAGAGCAGCGTTCGTATCTCCCCGCAGCAGAGACTCGTGGGCCAGGCATCCGAAGGCGATGTAATAACGGTGAATCTGGCGAAGGATTACTCGGCAAAGCTTGTCGGACCCCACGACGGGGAAGCGCTGAATGACGCCGATCGTAAGCCGCGCAAGTGTTGGCATGTGGAACTCACCCCGGATAACGATGGCGCAATCTACGGAAGAGTTGAGTATTGGGTGGAAAAAGAGACCGACAGGCCAGTGAAGGGGAAGTTTTATTCAGACAGCGGCAGGCTTCTGAAAATAGCCTATTATCACAAATACCAGGAACAGCTCGGCGTTTACAGACCGTCCGAGATCATCCTCATTGATGCCGTAAATACAAAGCTTGTTACGACGATAAATTCATCCGGTCATCATGCGATGGAGATTCCCGACAGCTGGTATCAACGGGAATTTCTTCCCCACCTGAAGGTTGAGTGATGAGAAAATGGGTTCTTCTCGTTCTTTTTTTGTTCTTTCTAGAATCTCATCAACTTTGGGCTCAAGAAGCCGGAGATGAAAACTCGGACCTGAACCTGATCCCGAAGAGTATAGAAACCGCTAAGAAGGAACCTTCACGTGTTGAACACACTCAGATGAGTGGCAGATCCTACCTTGAGGACGCATTAACAGGATGGCTGAACAGAGTGCTTCTGGTACCGGTTCCAACAAAGTCACCTAATTGGCAGAATCGGACCAGCCTGGATTTCGACTACAGTTGGCAATTAGGTGAAAAGGTCAGATTGAGTTTGAGTAATCGCCTGAACGTCCTTGAGGGGGATACGATCACCTTTCCGAGCGGCGAAAATCTCCGTAATGATTTCCGTGAAGGGTTTTTATCATGGGAGGTCTTCCCGCGAACATATCTGGAAGCGGGCCGCATAAACCTCAAGAACGGCATTGCATTGGGGTACAATCCAACGGATTTTTTCAAATCGCGCACCACTGTCAACATCGCCTCGATCGATCCGTCGGCCCTCAGGGAGGACCGGCTCGGATCGATTATGGTGAAGGGCCAAAGAATCTTCAGTAACGGCGCCGTTACGCTCGCATTTTCTCCGAGGGTGGAGAGTCAGAGCCCTTTGCTGATTACTCAGCACGCGAGTTTTAACCCATTGTTCGGCCAGACTAATTCCGACAATCGCTTTCTCGCATCGCTCAGTTACAACATCGCGGATCTCAATCCGCAGGCTCTTGTTTTTATCGACAATGTGGGCACCCACATCGGTGCAAATATAAGCCGGGTGATGAGTCCCAGTATCGTGGCTTATGCGGAATGGTCCGGCGTTCGAGAAGCAAGCCTTACCAAGAGAGCAGTCACATTCGGACAGAATACCGGATCCCTGCCGCAGGGAGCTCCAATTCTTCCGCAAACTGATGACGGCAAAAACTTTCAAAATGATCTTGCACTCGGCGCATCCTGGACAAGCAGTTTCAATCTGACGATAAATCTGGAATACCACTTCCACCAGGCGGGGTTTGGGGCCGCGGACTTTAACAACTGGGTGTCACTTGGCAGTGTAACTCCCAGGCTGGCATCGGAATTCTGGTTTATCCGGCAATACGCGGCAGACCAGCAAGAGCCCTTAATGCAGCATGAATATTTCCTGCGTTTCGACTGGCAGGACATCATTCCGTCGAAGCTCAATGTCGGTGGCGTGATGTTCATCAGTCCCTATGATGGATCGGTCTTGACTCAAGCTTCAGCACAGTACTTTATTTCAAGAAATTGGACGGTGGGGTTGTATTTGGGAGGGGTTCTGGGAAGCGCCAGCACAGTACACGGAAGTCTCCCCTGGTCTGCGAGTGGAGTCCTGCAAATTGTGAGGTATCTATGAAAGTCCCCCCAATGCCATTGCCAAAGCAAAAAAGGGTGCCGTCTTTCGACAACACCCCATGCATCTCACATTTGTTCGGCAATGAGGTTAAACCTCTTCTTCTTCCCCCAGGGCAATTTCCCTGTATACCCGGTCTTCTTCGAAGCGCTTGGTCTGGGCCTGCTGCTTCTCGATGTCCGACTTACACTTGACGCAGTAACGGGCAAACGGCACAACCTTGAGCCGTCCGAGCGGGATATCTTCCTCGCACTCCTCGCAGATCCCGTACTCCCCCTCTTCGATCTTCAGCAAGGCCTCATCGATATTGCGCAGTTTCTCCCGTTCCCGGTCGCCGAGGAGGAGCCCCAGTTCCCTGTCCCGTTCGGAAGAAGCCTGGTCGTAAATATCACCGCTCGGTTCCCCGCTCGTGATGTCGGAACCGGACTTCAACGATTTGCTTATCTCCTGAAGGGTTTCCTCTTTCATCTTGAGCAGAATCGCCTTCATCTCATTCATCTTTTCAACCATCTATATGCTCCGTTGGATTAGTAACTCCGCCTTTCAGGCGACGCAATAATACAGCAATTTCCCTTTTTGTCAAGGGAAATGCCGCTGCCGCTGCACCTTTGCCTCCTGGTTCAGCCGACAATCTCGCCGATCAGGTCGTAGTCCGACGAATCGGTGATACGCAAGGTAACGATATCACCGATATTCGCCGTGCCGGCGGTGATGTAAACCTGCCCGTCGATGTCTGGCGCCTGCCGTGAGGAACGCCCCTTCAGCAGCAGGTCGGTCTCCTCACTGTACCCTTCTATGATGACCTGATCCAGGGTATCGATCAGACGCCGGTTGCGCTTGAAGGAGAGCCGTGCCTGGGCTCGCATCAGTTTCTTGTAGCGCTCCCGTTTTATCCGTTCCGAAACCTGGCCGGGCATCACGGCGGCCGGTGTTCCTTCCTCGCGGGAGTAACAGAAAACCCCCAGATGGTCGAACTGGGTCTCTTCCACGAAATGGAGGAGTTTCCGGAAATCTTCTTCGGTTTCTCCGGGAAAACCGACGATCAACGAGGTGCGCAGGGCGATCCCCGGTATCTCCCTGCGGAGCCGCGTAATCAACTGCCTGGTTTCCGCCTCCGAACTTCTCCTGTTCATCCGTTTCAGCATCGGATCACTGATATGCTGCAGGGGGATGTCCAGGTATTTGCAGACCTTTTCCTCATCCCTTAAAATCCGCATCAGGCTGTCGCGGATACCGTCCGGATAGGCATAGAGCAGTCTGATCCAGCGCAGCCCCTCAAGCCTTGCCAACTCGTCGATCAGTGCTTCAAGCGATTCCCCGTCCGCCAGATCCTTGCCGTAAGCGGTGATATCCTGGGCGATCAGGTTGATTTCCTTGACCCCACCCGCAACAAGCTCGCGGGCTTCCCGCAAAAGCTTATCCATCGGGCGGGAACGGAAGGCGCCGCGCAAGGCGGGGATCACGCAGTAGGAACAGCAGTTGGAGCACCCTTCGGCGATCTTCAGGTAGGCCGTATAGTAGGGGGATGATTTCAGACGGGGGAGATCTCCGTTGTAGAGAAAATTCGGGTCCCCCGTATAGCGGATTTGCCCCCCCGAGCCGCGCTGTTCGGCGATGATCTCGACTATGCGCGGGTAATCGCCGGTGCCGACGAAAATATCCACCTCCGGCAGTTCTTTCGTCAGTTCTTCCTGATAACGCTGGGGCAGGCAGCCGGTGACGATCAAAAGCCGGCAGCGGCCGTCATGTTTCCGGTCGGCGAGATCGAGGATCGTATCGACACTCTCCTGTTTTGCCTCTTTGATGAAAGAACAGGTATTGACGATGATGATGTCCGCGTCCCGTTCGTCGGTGGTAACCTCATAACCCTCCCTGGCCAGATAGCCGAGCATCACTTCGGCGTCCACCAGGTTTTTGGGACAGCCGAGGCTGACCAGGCTGACTTTTTCCTTCTTGGTTGTCTGCAAATCGACCTCTCAATAAATCAATATTTGATTTATAATAAAACGACAGCGCCGCGATTTTTTGATTCGGCCTGCGGCCTCACCCTTCGGGCAGCCTTCGCTGTCCAATTCCTTCGGAATTGTCGCAAGATCAAGGCTGTCGAGCAATTGCGCGGAGGCGTAGCAGCGCTACGCCGTACAAGGAATCGCGTAGACTTACGCAGATATTGCGGAAAAGGCGCGGCGCTCTACGAGCGGAAATTCACGAACTGCATCTCTATCCCTATATCCTTCTCTTTCAAAAGCCTTATGATCTCCTGAAGATCGTCTATATTCTTGCCCGTGACCCGTACCTGGTCCTCCTGGATCTGGCTCTGGACCTTCAATTTGCTCTCCTTGATGATGCCGTTCAGCTCTTTTCCCTTTTCCTTGGAAATCCCCTGCTGGATGGTAATGATCTGGCGCACCATGCCACCGGATGCGGACTCCGCTTTACCGTACTGGAGGGCCTTGGGCGATATGCCGCGCTTGATGCATTTCGATTGCAGGATGTCGATGATCGCTTTCAGGCGAAAATCATCATCGGCCAGCACCTTGACCGTATCCGTTTCCAGGGTCAGCTGGCTCTTGCTCCCCTTGAAATCGTAACGCTGGGCGATCTCCTTGACGGTCTGATTTACGGCGTTGTCCGCCTCCTGCATATCCACCTTTGAAACGATGTCGAATGACGGCATCTGAACCTCCTCATGAAAGGCAGGTTCAGGTTTAGGTTCATTACCTGAACCTGAACCTGACTCTACCTGTTTTTTATAACTTCCACTCCATCGGGAATTTTGAAGGTGAACCGGTCGTTAGCGATCCCCTGGTTGATCTTGACCCGGCTGAACTCGATAATGGTCCGGTTGCCGAAAGGGTCATCAACTTCCGACGAGACAACGGGAAACAGCGCGAGCGGTTTTCCGCTTTTTCGGAACTGTTCGACTGCCGACAGCGCTACAGTGAGGCGGAGTCTGGTCATTACCTGATTCTGCTTTTTTGGCACAAGTTCCAGCACGTAATTTCCCTTCTGATCCCGTCCCTCTCCGGCAAAACTTATGGTGAAGTCCCGGGAAACATGCCCCAAGCCGGTCAGGTAATTCAGTGCGATACCGTTTCCTCCGGCAAAAAGCGCCGCTACATCACTGACCATAACCTGTTTGTTATCGGCAAGATAATACCACACCCTCTTGCCATCGGAAACGATCTGTTGCCGCGGCTTGGTATAATTAAAACGGAACATGGCGGAGTTGCCCGTCGATTTTTTTATGAAAAGCACTCCTTTGCCGCGCTCTTCCCGTTTCATCGAGGCAATGACCGTCCGCTGGGAGAAATCGGCCTGCAGATCCGCCAATGAGTTATACCCCTGTTCGAGGGTAGCTATTACATCCTTGAGATCCGCGCCGTAAACGGGCGACACGAACCACGTGCAGGCAACGATTACGATCATAAGGTGGTACAACAGGGTAGGAAGGGTAAACCGTTTCATTGTTTGTCCATGCGTAACGTTGGGCGGATAAACCCTGCCCACCCTGTTTTCTGATTGTAAAGGCCGACGATTCATAATTTCACCCTTTCAGACTCCGATTTTCTTTAATATGAGATCAAGCGACCGGGGGGCCGGCAGCAGGAAAAAATGACCGCTGAAATTGTTGTTATCCTCGGAGAATTCCGTTTCAATCATCAACGATACATCACCGACTTCACCCAGTTCATTGCGGACATAATCCACAACGGCTCCGGCCATGTCGAATGACAGCATCGGTACGGAAGGGATGAGGGTCATCTTGAGCTTTTCTCCCAGTGCGTTCAGATAAGCCGAGGCGAGGATATTTCCGACTTCTTTAAGAGCGGAGAGTTCCAGTTCGGTAAGGAGCATCCCCCTGGTCATGTTTCGGGATAATAGATTTTCCAGCAAGCACATTGCATTTGCCCGGGTGAAAACCATCATGATGTTACCCCGGGCATCACCCAGAATCTGCAGAAAAACGCCGACCACCATCTGTTGCGCACCCCCCAGAATCTCCGGGACGCGCGCTACATCCACTGCCAGAACTCGTGGAACCTTAAGGTGAATGTTCCTTTTCATGAGTTGCGAAAGTGCGGTTGCCGCATGATCCATCCCGATATTGCTCATTGCCTGCAAGGCATCATGCTGTTCGTCCGTCAAAGGCAAAAAACCCATCATAAATCCTTTCGCAAGGCCATTTCAGAGCAGGTTGGCAACGTCGAGGATAAATACTATTTCGCCGTCACCGAGGATCGCGCCACCCGCCAATCCCCTCAATTTGGCCAGAGGCCTTCCCAGCGGTTTTACAAACACTTCCTGCTGTCCGAGAAACCTGTCAACGGCAAATCCCACTTTGCGACCCTTAACCTCGGCAATAAATAGAGAAATAAACTCACCATCGGAAGAAGGTGCCGATGCAGCAAAAATATGGTTCAGACCCATTATGGGCACGGCTTCATCTTCCATATAAAACAGTTCCTGTTTCTCCCGGCAGGAAATCTGGCTGCGTCTCAGTTCCATCGTATACAGGATATTGGTGACCGGAATGGCAATGGAATACGGATTGATCCTCGCAAGCAGGACATTGATGATGGTTATGGTCAGCGGCAGCTTCAGGATTATTCTGCTTCCCCTCCCCTGTTCCGACTCAATGGCAAGGCTTCCGGCAAGCGATTGTATGGTTGAACTGACTGCGTCCATTCCGACTCCCCGGCCTGAGACATCGGTTACCTCCCGTGCCGTGGAAAAGCCTGGCATGCAGATCAAAAGCAAGGTTTCCCGGGGCGAAAGCTCACCTGCTTTTTCCGGCCTGAGAAACCCCTTGTCTATTGCCGAGGCGAGAAGTTTTGCCGGATCCATTCCCCTTCCGTCATCTTCGACGACTATGACTACCCGGTCCTTTTCCCGGCATGCCGCGAGTCTGATCAAACCTTGAGCCGGCTTGCCGCAGGCCAGGCGTTCATCCGCGGTTTCCAGACCATGGTCCAGGGCATTCCTGATAATATGGATGAGGGGATCGACAAGTTCTTCCAGGATGCCACGATCAAGTTCTATATCATCCCCCTCGATCGCAAAGGCCACCTCTTTACCATTTTTCTTCGCCAGGTCCCGGACCATACGGGGGAAGCGATCGCTGATCGTTGCAAACGGCATCATCCGGACATGTATTACAGAGTTATAGAGCTCGCGCAACAGCCTGGCAAGTTCCCCAAGCGCCTCATTCAGCCTGGCCGATTCGACTTCCTTGCCGACATTCATCAGCCGGAATTTATTGGTTATCAACTCGCCGGTCGTGTTTATGAGGTGATCGAGTATTTCAGTTTTTACTCTAACGGTGTGTCTGGATTCTGCCTGCCTTTGTCGGGTCCCCTGTTTATCGTCCGTCTTTGCTGGAGGGAAAGGTTCGGCCAGGGCGGGGAGAGTGGAGGTAGCGGCCGCGCATACAACAGCCGGATCGTATCCGGAAATTTTTTGCATCAATCCGGCTATATCATGCATGCCGGTTCCACCCTGCTCCAGATCGAGAATCATCGCCTCGAGCCGGTCTGACCCTTCCAGGAGCAGATCGGCAACTCCGGCGTCAAAAACGAGAACCCCTTTGCGGACCCTGTCCATGAGATCTTCGATCTTGTGGGCCAGTTCGGCGATGTCACCGTAGCCCATGGATGCAGCCATCCCCTTTATCGAGTGGGCGACACGGAACAGGGAGTCGATTTTCTCCCTGTCTGCGGCTTCTTTTTCCAGCAATACAATCAGCTCGTTCATCGAATGCAGGTGTTCCCTGGATTCGGAGATGAACAGCTCTTTGTATTGGGACATGTCCACGGTTCAGACCCCTGCTGCAGCCAAAATTTCTTCGAGTTTATCCAAAAGTTTTTCCACTGACAGCATTTTCACTTCTCCGTCGGCCATCATCAACAACTTTTCCACCAGGTTTTCGTCGCTTTCATATTCTTCCAGAATACAATCGGTTGAGCAGATATTTTCGATCGTGTCGACCCAGAGGGAGAGATTGGCAATGCGGGCGTCCAGCACCAGTATCTTCCCTTGCGGATTGCGGGGGGCGCCACTTAAGAAAAGAGCCAGATCAAGGACGGAAACCAGGTTGCCGTGAAAATTCATGATGCCGGGGAAAAAATGCGGCGCATGCGGTATCGGGTAGATCAGCGGGGGCTCCATTACCTCCGCGACATTCTCCAGAGTAATGGCGTATCTGCTCCCCCGGAGAGTGAAGACAAGAAGACGGTTTGTGGCGTCCATCATAGAGCTGTTTTCTCGTTTTCATTAATGGTAAATCGTTCCACGATGCATAGCAGTTCATCGGCGAGATTTGCCAATTCCTTGGAGGCTTGAACCATATCCTGCATTGCCGTAGTCTGCTCCTCGGTAGCTGCCGACACTTCTTCCGTAGAGGCCGCGTTATCTTCAGCCACTTTGGCGATTTCATCGATCGTCTGCACCATTTTCTCCGCCCCTTCGGTCTGCATCTGGGAGAGGTCGGCAATGCTGTTAGCCTTACGCTCGGTATCCTTTACGGTTGAAATAATTTCCCGGAAGGAGGTGGCAGTGACGTCAAGATTCTTTTTCCCGACGTTTATCTCCCGCGAACTGTCTACTATTGTTGCGTGTACTTTGCCGCTTTGATCCTTGATTTCCGTTATCAGGTCAATAATATCGGTGGCGGATTTTCCCGTCCCATCGGCCAGTTTTCTCACCTCATCGGCAACCACTGCGAATCCTTTGCCGAATTCCCCGGCCCGCGCCGCTTCGATTGAGGCATTCAGGGCCAACATATTGGTCTGACGCGCGATATCACCGATAAAGTCGGCGATCTTTCCAACCTGCTGCACCTTGGCATTAAATTCGGTAAATTGCCGACCGGTCAACTCGACCATATCAAAAAAGCTTTTCATTCGTTCCAGTGAATCATTGGCCAGTTCACCCCCTTTTTGGGCGGTAAGGGTGGTTTCTCTGGCGGCGTTTGCAGCTTCCTTGGCCCTTTTGGCTACCAATTCAACGGAAATGGCCATTTCATGAATGATCTTGGAACTCCTGCCAACCATTTCCGACTGAGTTTCAGCTCCCCTGGATATCTGTTCAATGGCTTGGGCCACTTCTTCGGAGGATGCGTTAATTTCCAGGACCGATGATGAAAGTGTCGTGGCAGATTCTGAAACTTTCCCGGAAGTCCCTCTCAGATGCCCGACGAGTTCACGCAGGTTTTCCTGCATTTTACTGATCGATCCGGCAAGGTCATTGGTTTCGTCAGGGAAAAGAGGGTTCTTTATGAAGACTTTTTTTGTCAGGTCTCCCTTGCTGATCGATTCGGCGGATGCGGTCAGGAAGGAGATGTTTTTGGTAAACCTTCTGGAAAAGAGCCAGCCGAGTATGAGTCCTATGGTCATGGCCACAACATAGGTGAGTACTATGGTCATTTCCGGAGAGTAACCGAGTCGTTTTACCAGGTCGGGAGCAAAACCGACTGCAGCGATAACTACTCCGAATCCCAGAATAAACTTGTAACCTATGGGCACATGCATATTATTCTCCTTTTTAATGGAGTCATCGGGGGTCAGATGACCCGGTAAATCCTTTCTATCGGGCATATCGTCTGAAAACGCGCGCGTATCGTCCCGAACAGCGTTTCAGATTTGCCCATTACCAGTATTCCTCCCTTGCGCAGAACATCGGCAAATCCGTTGAGTATTTTTTCCTGATGCTGGCGTTCAAAATAAATAAGCACGTTACGGCAAAGAATGAGATCGCATTCCGGAAAAGAATCCCTGTCAGCCAGATCACTTTTTATGAAATCGGTCATTTCTTTTATTTCCGGCAGGAGATGATATTGGCCGTCCTGTTTGCGAAACCAGCGGTTCCGGATCGTCTCGGGTACTTCAGCCAGCCGCTCCTCTCCGTATATGCCAAGCCTGGCAACTTCCAGAATATTTGTGTCAACGTCCGTTGCCAGAATGGCAACCCGTTCCCTTATGGATTCTCTTGGAAAGAATTCTTTCAGAATCAATGCAAGGGAATAGGGTTCTTCGCCACTGGCACAACCGACACTCCAGAATGTCAGGCGGCCTCTTCCACTGGCATCCCGGAGTTCAAACAGGTAAGGAATTATTTCGGCTCTCAATTTTTCAAAGGTGGGCAGATTTCTGAAAAACTGGCTGACGTGTATGGTGAGTACCTTGAGCAACTGATCCGGTTCATCCGCTTTTTGCCTGAGGATTTCACCATACTCTTCGGCACTGCGGCAATGAGTGGCTCTTATCCTGATGGCAATCCTCCGCCGGATACATTTATCTTTATAGATATCGAGATTGAAACCCTTGATGCTTTTCAGAATGCCGCGGATCATGGCAAAAGCGTCATCGGAGATAGCAAAGAGATATTTATCATGGGTTTCTAGCATAATTGCCGGGGAATTTTATCAGTGATGGGATGAAAACGCAAAAACTAAATTGAGGCGGCAAGCAAATATTACGGCGAATTACTTACGGGGAAAGTGGTTGTAACCCCTCTTCTCCGGAGAATATTCCGAACCGGCGGGAGTGCGCAGATCCATGCCGCCACTGGTGGTAATCTCGCCGATTACGGCGGTTCGGGTTCCGGTTTCCATTAATACCGTTTGAACTGCAATTATCTTATCGGGGCGGATGGTAAAAAGAAGTTCATAATCTTCTCCTCCACTTAAGGGGAACAGAAAAGGGTCTTCTTCGAATAAAGGCTGTTTTTCCCGGTAATAGCCGGAGAGGGGGAGCTTTTCCAGGTAAAGCCGGGCGCCGACTCCGGAAAGATCGAGAATATGTCCCAGATCGGCCAAAAGCCCGTCGCTGATATCTATCATCGCTGAAGGGAGCCCGGCCTCTGCAAGCTTCATCCCCTCCCTGACCCGCGGGAGAGGGTCCTGATGCCTTGTTATTGCTACGCCGTCACGAATTCCGG
>JBGPID010000035.1:0-13787 GCA_041484725.1 Geobacteraceae bacterium
AGTCGCAGCCAGACTCACAGCCAGAGTCGAAGACCCAAGTCACCGGGCAAGTCACCGGGCAAGTCGGCACCAAGTCGGCACTAAGTCGGCACCAGGTTGAAATTCTACGGAAATGTGAGGAAGAGAGCGCTATTACCGACTTGATGGATATTGCTGAGCGCAGTGACCGCACCAAGTTTCGGCACCAAGTCTTGGCACCTCTGTTAGTGGAAGGATTACTGGAAATGACCATCCCCGACAAACCCACGAGCAGCAAGCAGAAATACCGGCTCACCGCAAAAGGCAGGGCTTGGCTGGACACCCCCTCCAAAGGAGCAAACTGAATGCCCACCATTGACATAACAAGACCAGAGCTGATTTGGCCCGGCAAGTATGATGACAACGGCAACCGCGTGGAGAACCGCGGCACGGCGCTGACCGCACCGAGTTTCGGAACCAAGTGATAAGGATTGACCTGAAATGACCACTGAAGACCTGAAGCAACTTGAAGCCGATCTATGGCGAAGCGCTGATACGCTGCGCGCCAACTCTGACCTGAAATCCAGCGAATACTCCACGCCGGTGCTGGGGCTGATCTTTCTCAAATTCGCCGACAACCGCTACCGCCAGCACGAAAAAGCAATTATGGCGGAATACAGCAAACTCAAGGGGACTCGCCGGAAAAAAACGTTGCCGGAGATCGCCATCGAGAAGTGCGGCTTCTATCTGCCTGACCACGCCCGTTATGACTACCTGCTCAAACTGCCGGAAAACAAGGATATCGCCAAGGCCGTCAAGAATGCGATGGAGGCCATTGAGGAGTACAAGACGGAACTGAAAGGGGTCTTGCCCCAGGATGAATACTTCCGTCTGACACGCACCGACAAGACCATTCCCAAGCAGCTTTTGAAGAACTTTGCCGACATCCCGCGGGATGCCGGCGGTGATATGTTCGGGCAGATTTACGAATATTTCCTCGGCAACTTCGCCATGGCTGAAGGACAGGGCGGCGGAGAGTTCTTTACCCCACGCTCGGTGGTGCGTCTGATGGTGGAGATCATCGAACCGCATCGCGGCAAGGTATATGACCCGGCCTGCGGTTCCGGAGGCATGTTTGTGCAATCGGCACATTTTATCGCGCAGCACCGCACTGAACTGGCCAAGGGTGAAGGTGATATCTTTGTTTACGGACAGGAGAAGACCCTGGAAACGGTCAAACTGGCCAAGATGAACCTGGCGGTCAACGGCCTGCGGGGCGAGGTTCGCCAGGCCAATACCTATTACGAGGACCCTTACGCCAGTTTCGGCGCGTTTGATTATGTCATGGCAAATCCCCCCTTCAACGTGGATGACGTCAGCCTCAAAAGTGTGGAGAAGGACAAGCGCTTCAACACCTACGGCATCCCGCGCAACAAGACCAAATTGAAAAAGAGCGACGAGGGGAAAGAAACCGTTCCCAACGGCAATTACCTCTGGATCAGCCTGTTTGCCACCTCCCTCAAGCCGGGCGGCCGGGCGGCGCTGGTCATGGCCAATTCCGCCTCCGATGCCCGTCATTCCGAAGCGGATATCCGCCGTACCCTGATCGAGAACAACCTGATCTATGGCATGTTGACCCTCCCTTCCAACATGTTCTACACCGTCACCTTGCCGGCAACGCTCTGGTTTTTCGACAAAGGCAAACAGGACAAGAACATCCTGTTTATCGACGCCCGTAACATCTTCACCCAGATCGACCGCGCCCATCGCGAGTTTACCGAAGAGCAGATCCAGAATATCGCCATCATCAGCCAGTTACATAGGGGCAAACGGCAGAAGTTCGTGCAACTGATCGACTGCTATTTCCGGCAGGGAATGGAAAAGCTTGCGGAGAACAAGGCCCAGGTGGAGCCGGTTTCCGGGCAGTTGCTGGAGGTGCTGGAAGATAAAGAGGGCAAACAGGCCGTGGCTGATCTGGTCAAGCAATGGTCCGGATTGAAGGCACTCCAAGCTGAATATGAACAATATGCAAGGGCGATTCATGGTGTAGGGGCAATTCATGAATTGCCCCTACAGGACGCCATTGATAAGAAGAACAAGGCCCAGCACCAGTTGCGAGCGGTCTTTGATCCGTTCTTTATGGCTCTGCATGAAGGTTTGAAGAAGCTGGACAAGATCGTCCGCCACCACGAGAAGCAGCAGGCCGAAGATGCCAAGGCCGAGGGCAAGCGCGGCGCTGTTGACAGGAAAACCAAGGCGCTGAAGGGTGCGCTGGATGCCCTGCATACTGAAGTGAAGACGGCGGAGAGCTGGTTCAGGCACATCCACTGGCTGCAAGAGCGCTTTCCCAAGGCCGAGTATGAGGATGTCACCGGCCTGTGCAAGCTGGCCTCTCCGGCGGAAGTGAAGGAACAGGATTATTCGCTGAATCCGGGGCGCTATGTGGGTGTGGTGATTGAGGAGGATGGGAAGACGGAAGAGGAGTTTTTTGAGGAAATACTGGAGACGAACGATGAGTTAGCTCACCTGAATGAAGAAGCACGGGTACTGGCGGCTGTGATTGCGAAGAACATTCGTCAATTGGCGGGTGAAGAATGAGCAGTCGGCTTTATGAAGAGCAATTTAAAAACTTGTCAGAAATTGGTTCTGTCGGACGCGGCAAGTCAAAACACCGTCCTCGAAATGCTCCTGAATTATATGGTGGGTCATTTCCATTTATTCAGACAGGCAATGTTAAGCACAGTAATTTTTATATTACCAATTACACTCAGACATACAGTGATAAAGGTTTGGCACAAAGCAAGCTCTGGCCGCCAGGCACTCTTTGTATTACCATTGCGGCAAATATTGCCGATACGGCGATACTTACGTTTCCTGCGTGCTTCCCTGATAGCATCATAGGTTTTATTCCCAAAAGAGGGATTGCTGACGTAAAGTTCGTCAAATATTGCCTTGACACTTACAAACAGCAGATGCAATTGATTTCCCAAGGGACTACCCAAGATAATCTTAGCCTTGAGAAGCTGCTTAGTATTCGATTGATGATTCCAACTTTCGCTACCCAGCAAAAAATCGCCGCCGTACTCTCCGCCTATGACGACCTGATCGAAAATAACAAGCGCCGCATTGCCTTGCTGGAAAAGATGGCCGAGGAAATCTACCGCGAATGGTTTGTGCGGATGCGGTTTCCGGGACATGAGAAGGCGAAGTTTGAGAAGGGGGTACCGGAGGGGTGGGAACAAAAACCAAGTAATGAAGTGTTGGATGTATTGAGCGGTGGTACACCAAAGACAGACGTTCCGGCATATTGGGACGGGCATATCCCGTTTTTTACGCCGAAAGATGCTGCGGATAATTTTTACGTCCTGAACACAGAAAAGAACATCACCGAAAAAGGTTTACGCACCTGTAACAGCCGACTGTATAAGAAGGATACCATTTTCATAACCGCAAGAGGTACTGTTGGCAAGTTGGTTTTAGCAAATAGAGATATGGCGATGAACCAGTCGTGCTATGCCTTGTTGCCGAAGTCAGGCAGAGATGTTTATTTCTATTTTGTTGCGATAAAAACAGCCATTTCATACATAAAAGGGGTGTCGAAGTCAGGCGTTTTCGACAACATCATAGTTGACACTTTCAAAGTGGTACCGATACTGATGCCGACTGACGAGTTGGTCAAACGGTTCAATGAATTGATTCGGCCACTTTTTCAGCAGACAGCAACGTTACTTCAAGAGAATGAGATTCTCGTTGAAACCCGGAACAGACTGCTTCCCCGCCTCATCTCCGGCAAACTGTCTGTCGAGAACATGCACATCCAGTTTCCACCCAGCATGTTGGAAGAAACGGATGCACACCCAAAGGCGGGCGCACACGCGGGTGCGCCCCTACGGAATTGATATGGTTGCGGTAGGGGCAGACCCGTGTGTCTGCCCGGTTTTGACGGTGTCTGCCCGGAACATGGCGCCCTGGCGGTGATATCAGCAATCACATCGGCATTTGCACCTTGGGTTTGGCGCACACACGGGTGCGCACCTACAAACATATATCGCATTATTCAGCATAGTAAGTACCATTTTTGTGGACATACTATGCTGAACAAGGTATTTTGTCGTCATGAGTCAGGTGGCTACCATGTACGAACAACTGCGACAGGCCATACCGTTTGAGGAATTTGACTACCAGACCCTGCTGGATTCGCTGCGGGGGTATGCCTACCCGCGCAAAAAAATCACCTCTCTGTTGCACAAAGGGGAGATCATCCGGGTCAAGAAGGGGCTTTATCTGTTCGGCGAAGGTTATCGCCGGTCCCCCTACTGCCGGGAACTCCTTGCCAACCTCATCTACGGCCCATCCTGTATCTCTCTCGAATATGCCCTGCATTATCACGGCCTGACTCCGGAGCGGGTAGAAACCATCACCTCGGTGACCTGCGGCCGCTCGCGGAGCTTCGATACGCCGGTGGGCTGTTTCAGTTACCGGATGATCCCGCTTGCCGCGTTCAGCATAGGCATTGACCGGATCGAGCTGGCCGACGGACGTTCCTTTCTGATGGCCATACCGGAAAAGGCGCTGGCAGACCGGATCATGACTGAACGCGGGAGCGGCTTCAGCACCCAGAAAGGTCTTTTGAGCTACCTGAACGACAATCTGCGTATAGATACCGAAACGCTTTGCTCACTTGACCCCGACGGTCTGTCTGCAATCGCCGTTTCCTACCGCTCACGGCGCCTGAAAGTGCTGGCCGGCCTGATTGTGCGGCTGCAATCCGCTCAGCAGGAGAAGTCTCATGCATGACGCCATCGAGCGGATGCTTGCCAAATACGACACCAAAAGCGTGGACGACACGGTTCGCGCGCTGCGGGAGATTATTCAGGAAACTGCACTGCTGGGACTTTGGCGTGCCCGGTTTTTTGAACATGCCGCGTTTTACGGCGGTACGGCCCTGCGTATTCTCCATGGCATCGACCGTCTTTCGGAGGGCCTGGATTTTTCCCTCTTACAGCCGAGTCCGGAGTTTTCCCTGGAGCGATTCAGTTCCGCCCTGGAGGGAGAGGTACGGGCCTTCGGCTTCAATCTCCGGGTAGAGTCGGTCAATAAATCGGTGGAAAGCGCGGTACAGTCGGCCTTTCTCAAGGCCAATACCCGCAACGAGCTGCTGGTGATCGAGACTGACGAACGTATTGCCCGCACTATTCCGCCGGGACAGATACTGAAGATCAAGATTGAGGTGGATACCGATCCGCCGCCGGGTTTTATGACCACTACTCGCTATCTCTTACTACCGATACCGTTTGCCGTCCGCTGTTACACGATTCCAAGTCTGTTTGCCGGTAAACTTCATGCGCTGCTTTACCGCAGGTGGAACAACCGGGTCAAGGGCCGCGACTGGTATGACCTGGTCTGGTATGCTGCCCATCATCCGCAGCTGAATCTGCATCATCTGGAGCAGCGGATGCGGCAGACCGGGCACTGGAACGGTGATGCCCGCCTGACACGGGAGAGGTTCGATGAGCTGATGAACGATGCCGTAGAACGGTTGGATCTGGATCAGGCGCGACAAGATGTGGCGCCGTTTGTGAAGGATCAGCAAGCCCTGGCCATCTGGTCGCGGGAGTTTTTCCGGGATGTGGTTGCTAGAATCAAGATCGTTGAGGAACAGGGGGGGTAACGGCAGTGCCCAACTTCATCTCCGAAGACGCCATCGAACGGGCCATTTTGAAACGGCTGAAAGAGCAGTTCGGCTATGAACTGCTGAACTGCCATACTGCCGAGGCGGATGATCTTAACGACCGCTCGGGCCGTGACAACAAGCGCGATGTGATCTTCGGGGATCGCCTGAAAGAGGCCGCAATCCGTCTGAATCCGGGCATTCCCGAATCGGCCATTGACGAGGCGCTGGCAAAATTATCGGACAAACGTTACGCCATGTCACCCATCGCCGCCAATCGGGAGGTGGATGGGCTGATCCGCGACGGTATTCCGGTTGAGTTTGAAAATGCCCAGGGTAGGAAAGAACAGGAACGGGTTCGGGTGATCGATTTTGACGACCCTGAGAGAACTAAAAACCGTTATCTGGCCGTATCCCAGCTCTGGATAAAAGGTGAGCGCAACTACCGGCGGCCGGACATCCTGCTCTACGTCAACGGCATCCCGTTGGTGTTCATCGAACTCAAAAACTCCAACATCAAGCTCCAATCCGCCTTTGACGACAACATCACAAACTACAAAAAAGACATCCCCCAACTTTTTCTCAGCAACGCCTTCTGCCTTCTCTCCAATGCCATCGAAACCAAGGTAGGCAGTATTACCGCCGGTTGGGAATACTTCTTCAAATGGCAGCGGGCGGAGGATGAAAAGGAAAAGATCGACCCTGAACGGATCAAGCGCGAAGGCACCAGCGTGGAGGCGGCCATAGCGGGCCTGTGTGCGCCGGAACGGCTGCTGGACTACATCGAGAACTTCATCATATACCACAATGAAACGCAGAAGATCATCGCCCAGAACCACCAGTTCATCGGCGTGAACAACGCCTATGATTCGTTTCGGCAGCGCGAGGAAAAGCAGGGCAAGCTGGGTGTGTTCTGGCATACCCAGGGCTCGGGCAAGAGCTTTTCCATGATCTTCTACGTCCGCAAGATCTTCCGCAAGCAGACCGGCAACTTCACCTTTGTGGTCATCACCGACCGCGAGGACCTGGACGGCCAGATCTACCGCAATTTTCTCAGTACCGGCACAGTCAGGAAAAACGAGGCGGCACAGCCCAAGGACAGCAGGGAGATGCGAAAGTTCCTTGGGCAGAACAAGCGTATCGTCTTCACGTTGATCCAGAAGTTTCGCTACGACAAAGGGAAGAAATACCCGCTTTTGTCCGACCGGGACGACATCATCGTGATGGTGGACGAGGCCCACCGCACCCAGTATGAATCCCTGGCGGAGAACATGCGTGCCGGCCTGCCCAAGGCCCAGTATCTGGCCTTTACCGGCACGCCGCTTCTGGGGCGGGACCGCAAGACCAATGCCTGGTTTGGGGATTACGTCAGCGAATACAACTTCCAGCAGTCCATGGACGACGGCGCGACAGTGCCTCTCTTTTACAATAAGCGGGTGCCGGAGGTGCTGATTCAGAACGAAGACCTGAGTGAAGAGTTTTACGAGATCCTTGAAGATGAGAACCTGGACGAGGCCCAGCAGGAGAAACTGGAGAAGAAGTTCGCTCAGGAAGTCGAGGTCATCAAGCGGGACGATCGGTTGGAGACCATTGCCAAGGACATCGTTTATCACTTCCCACGCCGAGGTTATCTTGGCAAGGGGATGGTCATCTCGGTGGACAAGTTCACTGCGGTGAAGATGTACGACAAGGTGCAACACCATTGGAAAGAGGAGTTGAAGCGACTGCACGGGGTCATCAAGAAAACCAACAATGACATTGAAAAGGCGCGACTGAAGCGAATCGTCGAGCAGATGCGCACGGTAGAGATGGCAGTGGTGATCAGCGAAGAAGCCGGTGAAGAAGAGAAGTTCAAAGCCAGGAAACTGGACATCAAGCCGCACCGCGACCGAATCAACAAGCTGGACGAGCATGGGCACGACGTTGAGTACAATTTCAAGGACCCGGCCCATCCGCTGCAGATGGTATTTGTCTGTGCCATGTGGCTGACGGGCTTTGACGCGCCGACAGTCTCAGCCCTCTACCTCGACAAGCCGATGAAGGACCACTCCCTGATGCAGGCAATTGCCCGCGCCAACCGGGTGACCTCCTGGCAGATCAACGGTGTTACCAAGAGAAACGGCGAGATTATCGATTACTACAACGTCTTCCGCAATATGAAGAAGGCGCTCAAGGACTATGCTCAGGGGCAGGAAGGGTTCGACCAGCCGCCGGTGCAGGAAAAATCGGTGCTCTTCCAGTTGCTGGATGATGCCATCGAGCAGGGAATGACCTTCTGCCGCGAACAGGGAATTGAACTTACCGAAGTGATTGACAAAAAGGAAGTTTTCAAGAACATTGGTCTCTTCAACAGGTTCGCCGACACTCTGCTGGGAAAAGACGACTCGCGCAAGGCATTCTATGTCTACGAAAACACGATATCTTCCCTTTACGATGCATCCAAACCCGAGATCCTCGGCAGGCCGGCTGTGCGCTACGTGGCGGTGTTCCAGTATCTGCGCGGGGTGATCGACAGCATCATCGAACAGACGGACATCGACAAGGTCAGTCTCCGCATCGGCGAACTGCTTGATGAAAGCGTGGTGGTGGAAAACACGAAAAAATTTGGGGTCGAACAGCAAGTGGCCGAATATCAGATCGTGCAGAAAGGAAAGACCTGGGATCTCAGCAAGATCAACTTCGATAAACTGCGGGAGGATTTCGGAAAGACCTCCTACAAGAATATCGAGATTGCCGATCTGCGGGCATTCTTGGAACGCAAGCTGGAACTGATGGTGCAGCAGAACACGACCCGCACCGATTTTGCCCAGCGGCTCCAGCAGATCATCGACAACTACAATGCCGGTGGTTCTTCGAATGAGAACTATTATGAAGAGTTGATGAAATACACACAGGAGATGAAAGAGGAAGACGAGCGGGCGGCCAGAGAGGGATTGACGGAGGATGAACTGGAGCTGTTCGATCTGCTCAAAAAAGACAAAATGACCAAAGCGGAAGAGCAGAAAGTCAAGCTGGCGGCGAAAACCCTGCTGCATCGCCTGCTGGAAGAGCAACCAAAGGTACTGGTCCAGGACTGGTTCAAGGATACTCAAACACAATTGCGGGTGCGCAGCGCCGTGGAACAGGTATTGGATAAACAGCTCCCCGGCAGCTATAACCGGGTACTGTTCAAGAAGAAATGCGATGCTGTCTTTGAAACGATGCTAAACTATGCCAGCCAGGGGCAGAAGTGGGCGGCGTAAGTTTATCAGGCGGCGAAGGAAAGAATATATGGGTCTGGCCTTGAAAGTGGACAAACTGAGGGCTAGCACATCAAATTTGATGTTGAGTGATTATGGATTTCAGTGTAGAATTCGTGCCACGATGAAAAAAACCAATTTTGACCATTATCTCGCGGAACAGTTTCGGGACCCTGCCTTTGCCACCCGCTTTGAGCATGCCGGCGAGGCTTGGGATGTGGCGCTGCAAATTACCGCCCTTCGCCAACAGGCCGGACTTTCCCAGAAAGAACTCGCCAAGCTTCTTCATACCTCCCAGCAACAGATCAGTCGACTGGAGTCCGCCGGCTATGAAGGCCACTCCCTCAGCATGCTGCGCCGCGTAGCCGAGGCCCTGCATTCACGGGTGCGCGTCATCTTCGAACCGGTTGAAAACCATACAGGGATGCACGTTGCCGAAACTCCCGCACCGTATCGGACAAAACGCGGCACGACCAACCGCTCATGAACCCGAAAAAGGGTAACAAATCGGGGCAGGCATGCAAAGCGCAACAGGAGTTGAACAGATGGAGGAACACAACGACGAAACGCGTATAAAGGAACTTCGCCTGGAAATCGAGCGCCACAACCGCCTCTATTACGTACTCGACCGGCCCGAGATAAGCGACGCCGAATACGATGCCCTGTTCCGCGAGTTGCAGGAGATGGAAGCGCGGTTCCCGGAAATGGTTACTCCGGACAGTCCAACCCAGAGGGTCGGTGGTCTCCCGCTGGAGAAGTTCGTTCAGGTGGCCCATCGCAGTCCCATGCTCTCCCTGGAGAATGCCTTTGGCGAGGGAGATATGCGCGACTTCGACGGCCGGGTCAAGCGTTTTCTCGGCCTCCCCGCCGGCAGGGAGATTGACTACGTCTGCGAACCAAAAATGGATGGCCTTGCCGTGGAGCTCGTCTATGCGGTGGGAGAGTTCAGAGTGGGCTCCACCCGTGGTGACGGTTTTACCGGTGAGGATGTGACACAAAACCTGAAGACGGTGAAAAGCATTCCCCTGCGGCTTGCCGACCCCCATCCGCCGCTTTTGCTGGAGGTGCGCGGCGAGGTCTATCTCCCCTTAAGCGCCTTTCAGAGGCTCAATGCCGAACGGGAAGAAGAAGGAGAACCCCCCTTCGCCAACCCGCGCAACGCCGCGGCAGGCTCCATCCGCCAGCTCGATTCAAAGATCACCGCCCGGCGTCCTCTCTCCATCTTCTGCTATGCGCCGGGAGAGGTTGACGGACATGCTTTTCAATCCCAGGACGAATTCCTCTCCACCCTGAAACAGTGGGGGCTCCCGGTCAACCCGCTGATAAAAAGATGCAGCGGCATCGATGAGGTATGCAACTACTATCGGGAAATGACGGAAAGGCGCGAATCGCTCCCTTACGAAATAGACGGGGTAGTGGTAAAGGTGGATTCCTTCGACCTGCAAAGGGAACTGGGCGAGAAAACCCGCTCACCGCGCTGGGCTATCGCCTGGAAATTCCCTCCACGCCAGGCAGTGACCGTTATCGAGGATATCGTCCCGCAGGTCGGCAGGACCGGCGTCATTACCCCCACCGCCCATCTGCGGCCGGTTGAGGTTTCCGGGGTGACGGTTTCCCGCGCAACCCTCCATAACTGGGAGGAGATGGAGCGGAAGGATATCCGCATCGGCGACACGGTGCTTGTGGAGCGGGCCGGTGACGTGATCCCGGCGGTGGTGAAGGTCCTGACCGACAAACGTATAGGAGTGGAAAAACCATTGCCGATTCCGCCGCAATGTCCGGAGTGCGGCTCCGAGGTGGTGAAGATCCCCGGTGAGGTGGCGGTCCGCTGTATGGGACTCTCCTGCCCGGCGCAGATCCGCGAGTCGATCATTCATTTCGCCTCGCGTAGCGCCATGGATATCGACGGGCTAGGGGAGAAGTACATCGAACAGCTCTTAAGGCTTGGCCTGGTGAAAAACGTCGCCGACCTATTCTACCTGACAAAGGACGACTTCATGCAGTTCGAGCGGATGGGGGACAAGCTGGCGGAAAACCTCCTCACCGCCATTGCCGAAAGCAGGCAGCGGGAGTTCGCCCGTTTCATCTACGCCCTCGGAATTCGCCACGTTGGGGAACACACTGCCAGACTCCTGGCAGGTGCTTTCGGCAGTTTCGACAACCTGGAAAAGGCTAGCGAGGCGGAACTCCTCTCCATCCGCGAGATCGGGCCGCAGGTGTGCCAGAGCATCCTCACCTTCTTCCATAATCGGGAGAACCTGCGGGTAATCGAGCGTATGTTCACTGCCGGCGTGATGCCGACCGTGGAGGAGAAAAGAGTCGGTGGGAAGTTTACCGGCAAGACCTTCGTTTTCACCGGGGCCCTTTCCCGCTTCTCCCGGGAAGAGGCGAAAAGGCTCGTGGAAAACGAGGGGGGGCATGCCGCCGGCTCGGTTTCAAAAAAGACCGACTTCGTGGTGGCTGGGGCCGAGACGGGGAGCAAGCTGGAAAAGGCTAGGGCCTTGGGAGTGCGGGTAATCAGCGAAGAAGAATTCCTGGAGATGCTATGAAAATCCGCGCCATGGTGACGATCAGGGGCCGCGTCCAGGGGGTCAGCTTCCGCCACTACACGCAGCAGGCCGCTCTGCAGCACGGTGTGACGGGGTGGGTAAGGAACCTCCCTGACGGGAACGTAGCCGGCTGCTTCGAAGGGGAAGAAAGGGATGTCCGCGCCCTCCTCGACTGGTGCCGGAGGGGACCCGACTGGGCCCAGGTGGAAGAGGTGTTAGTGGTCGATGAGCCATACCGGGGAGAGTTCACCCGCTTCAATATCCGCTACTAACGAAGTGAACCAGGTAAAGGTATTCGTTCGCTGCGCTCACAGGTAAAGGTAGAGAAAGTCTTTGAGCCCTTGTTTTACTTTTTCTTTACCTCTACCTTAATCACAACAACTCTCCGATCTTCAGTTCCAGGTCGTCGCCGTTAACCCGTACGACCTTATCCCCCTCCTGCTCGCAGCGGACCGTTCCCTCTGCTACCAACTCCAGGATGACAGAGCGCTTCAAGCCGAACTTGGACTCCGCTTCCTCCAATGTGTACCAGGTTTTATCGAATGACATGGTAAATCTCCTTTCAGTGAATAATCATCCCCGGCAAACGCCTCCTCCACCTCCCGTTCAAGCCGTTCCTCCATTCCCGTATATTTCGGCGAGAAGTGAAACGGGATTACCCTTACCACCCCGGCCCTGCAGGCCAGTGCGCCGGCCTGGGCCGCCGTCAGATGGTATTTCAGGGCGGCGCGCTCCGCTTCCTCATGCAGGAATGGGGCTTCGATGAAAAGGTAATCGGCGCCCCGCGCCAACTCTACGATTTTTTCCGCATTATCCGCGCTGCAGACCGTATCGGTCACATAGGTGATTTTCTGGCCGGTGACGATGATCAGTACTCTGGTCCGTAAATCACCGAGCGGCATCCACTTCTCCTGTACCCTGCCATCCTCCCGCCACCAGATCCGGCACGGCATATCCTCGGGTTCTCCTAACAGAACGGCCCTTTTCAGCTCGGCAAGCCACGGTCCGACCGGCAGGCCCAGTTCATCGAGACGGTTCTTCATGATGTTCACATGGCTCTTTTCTTCGAGGGTGTAAGCCAGACTGGGAATCTTGTGATCGAGAAAGATGGAGCGGACCCGGAAACTTTCCTCGTCGAGAAGCACTCCATCAGTAATGGTAAACGCCTCATTTCCTTCACTGTGAAAACCGTTGCGGCAGTGGAAATCCGCCGCCAGCGCCTTGCCGTCGGGATAGAGCTCCATGGCGCGGATGGTGAAATCGGTCGGATAATTTCCCACCAGGTTCCATGTGTAAGCGGCGAGACGATGCCAAACCTGATCAAGGAACCCCGGCGGCCCGAACAGGTGAAGCTTTTTCTCACGACCGAGGAAGATACGTACCAGATGGTCAAAACCTATGAAATGGTCCATGTGGGTATGGGAGATAAAGACGTGTGAGAGGCGCAGGATCTTGCGCGGCGGAAGATCCCCGATATCTCCCAGGTCAAAGAGGAGCGCCCGGCGCTCGAAGAGAAAATCGATAAACAGTGCGGGATCGCCGAGCGGCCCGTTGACAAGAGTCGGGTGAAACTGTGGCTTCATGGGCTCGTACCTCTAGCTGCTGTTCCTTTCAATTAAGTTTATCACGGCCAGCGGAAAAGTCATGCACCTGTGCGCATGACTGTTGCGTCATCGAGCCGTCCATCCCGCCGGATACAGCTGCTGCCCACTTCTTATTGCATTCCGCCGGGACATTGCTATCATTTGTAATATCATGGTTATTACGGGAAATACGGGGGTGATCTATGCTGAGGGTTATCAGGCAAGCCGGTGTAATTGCGGTTCTCTCTTTTCTGAGCGGTTGCGTTCGTGTCGATATTCCGCTGCTGCAGCCATTGGGAGAACTCCATGAACGGACCATCGAGGGTGAAGGCAAGTCCAAGCTTCTCCTCATGGACATTACAGGTTTTATTTCCGAGAAGGAGCGCTCCGGCGGCATGAAGGAGAAACCTTCCATGGTTGCCGAGGTGAAGGAGGCCCTACAGAAGGCGGAGAAAGATGAGGATATCGCCGGGGTGATTCTCCGGATCAACTCACCGGGAGGAACGGTGACCGCCAGCGATCTCATCCTCCACGAGCTCCTTGCCTTCAAGGCGCACAGGAAGATACCCATCTATGCCTGCATCACCGGGATCGGCACGTCGGGAGGGTACTATATCGCGACTGCCGCCGATAAGATCAGCGCCCATCCTACGGCGATCACAGGGAGTATCGGAGTACTGTTCATGCGCTTCAATGTGGAGGGGTTACTGAGCAAGGTCGGCGTGATTGAAAAAACCGTCAAATCGGGTGACAAGAAAGATTTCCTGTCGCCGTTCCGGCCCGCCAC
>JBGPID010000036.1:0-13747 GCA_041484725.1 Geobacteraceae bacterium
ACAAAACTGATTGTCGGGCTGGGAAATCCCGGCCCTAAATACCTATGGACCCGCCACAACGCGGGTTTCATGGTTTTAGACCGATTTTGCCACAGCACCGGAATTGCGGTCACCAGGAAAAACTTTTCCGCTCTTTGCGGCGAGGGACCCTTTCAGGGGGAGCGACTGCTTCTTCTGAAACCCCAAACCTTCATGAATCTCTCCGGGCGTTCCGTGGCCCAGGCGCTAAATTTCCATAAAATTCTCCTTGAGGACCTTATCGTCATCCACGATGACCTCGATATCCCCTTCGGCCGGGTTAAATTGAAGGAGGGGGGCGGTCACGCCGGTCACAACGGTCTCCGCTCCCTGTTGCAGGAACTGGGGAGCGACCGGTTCGTCCGGGTGCGGGTCGGAATAGGCCGGCCTCTGCATGACGACGCGGCCGATTATGTGCTGAGCAACTTCTCCAGGGACGAGCTCGTGGCCCTCCCCCGGCTGCTGGATGGTGTCGTCGAACTGCTGAAACTCACCATTGCCGAGGGACTCCTCAAGGCCATGACCCTTTACCACAACAAAGAGCTGCTGGAAGGTTGAATATTTTCTCCGGCGGCGCCCGGATATCCGGGTTGGCTTCCTTCCCGGAGTGAATTTGAACCTTTTTGCGGCAAACAAGAGAGAATCTCCTTGTAAAATGGAATCCGGTGTGATAAAAAGTTAAGTTCCCAAAGGGCAGAACGGGCAGCCTATTAAGGCTGCATCTCCTTGCTCCGGGTTGGACCGGGGCTACAAAACCATGAGGAGGAATTTTAAATGAGGATGTACGAGACGATTTTCATCGTCCAGCCGGACCTCGGCGAAGAGGATATCAAGGGCCTCACCGCAAAGGTGCAGGAAGTCATTACCGGCATGAACGGCGACTTCAAGAGGCTGGAAGACTGGGGAACGAGAAAGCTGGCCTACCCCATCAGCAAATTTACCCGCGGGCGTTACTACTTTCTCCGATTTGACGGTGATGCCCCCCTTATAGCCGAGCTTGAACGTCGGCTCAGACTGGACGACAAGGTACTCAGGTACCAGAGCGTCAAGCTTGAAAAAGAGTTGGCGGTTCCTGCAGCGGCCGAACCGAAGGCGGTGGTCGAAGAGCCTGAAGAAGAGGCCGCGGAGCCCCAGGCTGAAAGCGAATAGAATACGGAGGATGATGATATATGAGTGACGTAAGACCCCCGCAGAGAAGCAGCAGCGGTCCCCGGAAAAAGAGGCCTTTTCAGCGCAGGAAGGTATGCCGCTTCTGCGCCGACAAACAGGTAAGCATAGATTACAAAGATCCCCGCACCCTCCGTTATTTCGTCAGCGAACGGGGAAAAATTATTCCGCGCCGGATCTCTGGCAACTGCTCCAAACATCAGCGGCAGATAACCGAGGCCATCAAGCGGGCCAGAAACATTGCCCTGCTGCCGATTGCCGGCACGCATGTAATGCCCTAGCAGGTAACAGAACGGATGAACTTTCCCGACAAAGGGATGCTGCTGGACACCATCAAAGGGAGCATTGCAACACTGGCGTTGTTTATCGCCTTCATCTCGCTGCCGCTGGCCGGCATCCTGCCGGGCCTTTTTGCCCCGTTGCCGGCCATGTACTATATCTTGAAGAGCGGGAAGCGCGTCGGTTTTGCCATTGTGCTGATAACCGCGGCATTGCTCGCAATTATCGCTGAGCCGATGGCCATGCTTCTTTTCCTGGCGCAAGCCGGTTTGATTTCCCTGGCACTACCGCACTTTCTGGTCAAGGGGTGGGGGGGGACGCAGGCGGTGGCATTCAGCGCCGCGGTCGGTTTTGCGTTTACCCTGCTTATTGCCGCGGCCCTCTGGCTGGGCCAGGGTGTTGACCTGCACAGGGAAATCCTGAATGGTATCAACTCCAGTATCTCCCAGACAGCGGCCCTTTATGAAAAGAGCGGCCTCAAGGGGGAGGATCTGCAGGCCCTGCAACAGGGGATGAAACAGGCAGGAGCAGTGATCGGCAGGATTTACCCGGCCCTAGTGCTGACAGGTTTCGGCGTCATCGCCGGCGTTAATCTGCTGGTGCTGAGGAGGATGGCAGTCAGGCTCAACCGGCCTCTGTTGGTCGGTGATTTAAAGAAATTCAGAAACCCGGACCATCTGATCTGGTTTGCGATCGTTGCCGGTTTTGCCCTGCTTCTCAAGGGCAGCGCCGTTACCACGGCAGCTTTGAATGTCCTGGTTGTGACCTTATCCCTCTATTTCCTGCAGGGTCTGGCCATAATTATGTTTTTCTTCGACCGTTTTGCCGTCCAACGGTTCGTTCAGGTAATATTTTACATTCTGCTGGCGCTGCAGCCTTACCTGGCGGTCGCGGTGGCGGTGCTCGGCATATTTGATCTCTGGGGGAATTTCCGCACCCCCAAACAACAGGAAAACCTGTAATTCAGGCTGGGAGGAAACAGATGAAAGTAATCCTTAAAGAGAACATCGACACGCTGGGCCATATCGGCGACATAGTCAAGGTGGCCCCCGGATATGCCAGAAACTACCTGATCCCGAAGGAACTGGCCATTGAGGCGACCACCAAGAACGCCAAGGCCCTTGATCATGTCAAGCGTCAGATGGAGTACAAGAAAAACAAAGTGCTCGAACAGGTCAAGGGTCTGGCGGCCCGGATCGAGGCGCTTGCCCTCACCATGCCGCATCAGGCCGGCGAAGAGGGTAAACTTTTCGGGGCGGTCACCAATATTGACCTGGCCGAACAACTGAAGAGCCAGGGGATCGAGATCGACCGGAAGAAAATCATGCTGGCCGAGCCGATCAAGCACGTGGGGGAGTTTACCGCCACGATCAAACTCCATCCCGAGGTGAGCGCCACCCTGAAGGTGAACATCACCAGAGCGGAATAGTTGCAGAGTGTGGCATCGCGTATTGATAAAAAGGCGGCATGGGGATAACCCGGCCGCCTTTCTTTTGTTTTAACCTGGGAAAAACAGTTTCGCGCAAAGCTCGCCAAGAACGCAAAGGAAAATCAACCTGTTATCAGTCTCAAGCATAACATTCTATTGGTTCGGGTCTCAATCATGATATGAAAATGAATCCCTTTGCGATCTTTGCGCCTTTGCGCGAGTAAATGCCGTTTTTAGGATTATGGATTTACCGCCTCTGGCAGACTTTGCAGAAATAGGTTGAGCGACCGCCCTGGCGGGTTGCCTGAATCGCGGTGCCGCACTTGGGGCACGGTTCGCCTCCCCGCCCGTAGACATCCGGGCGCAGGGAGAAGTATCCCGGTTTTCCCCCGCTCCCCTGGAAATCGCCCAGCGTGCTCCCGCCCAGGTCAATGGCCGCGCTCAATACATCGCGGAGGGCCTGTGCCAGATGCGTGTAACGTCTCCGTGAAATGGCCCCCGCGCTCCGGAGAGGATGGATGCCGGCGCGGAAAAGGGCCTCGTTGGCATAGATGTTACCCACCCCGGCCACGACATGGCTGTCCATGATGAACTGCTTGACGGCCAGAGTCCGGTTGCGGCTTGTATGGAAGAGGTTATCCCCGCCAGACAGATCTTCGAGAGGTTCCGGTCCGAGTCGCGCAAGAAGCGGGTGGCTGAGCGGCTCTTCACAGGTCCAGAGCGCCAGGCCGAAGCGGCGCGGGTCGGTGAAGCGCAGCGCCTTTCCGTTCGCCAGGACGATATCCAGGTGGTCGTGCCTTGCCGGCGGGGCGGCGGAAGGGACGATACGCAGATGGCCCGACATGCCGAGATGGAGAATGACGCTCCCCGAGGTCGTGCGCAGCAGGAGATACTTGCCGCGCCGTTCCACCTTGAGGATTGTCCGGCCGGGGAGTTTTTCCAAAAGTGCCCGGGGGATCGGCAGACGCAGTTTTCCGGTCCGGGCGCTCACCCCGCTCACCCGGACCCCCTCCAGATACGGCGCAATTCCTCGCCGGGTTATCTCCACCTCCGGCAGTTCAGGCATGAATACGGGAACTCCACTTACGAAAAATTGTTAGATAATCCGACATCCCGCCAAAGCCCCGCAACCGACCGACCCTGGGAAAACAGTAAGCAAGGCCGAATCAGGGATATGTACTATGTCGAGGGCTGACCCCTCTATTTTCCCTTAATTTGTCAACTCAATTTTCATTCAATTCATTGCTTCCTTTAGGTGCAAAAAACTAATCGAACGCGACTGATAATCATTGTTCTTTTTTGATCAAATAATATACACTTCCCCTATCTTCCAGCCGTTTATTCCCCTCAAGTTCATTGAAATGATAATCAATCACCTGATAACCCAATTTTTTTATCACATTGTCAAATGATTTTTTGCTAAACCTATTTCCCCATGTCCAACCCGGAGCTGGTGCCACATAATAATTCTCATCATTATTTGTAAGCGACACAACGCTTTGCACAATGAGATATTTATTTGCCATTCTATATGACAATTCCAATATTTTTATTGGGTCATCAACATGATAGAGTCCACCAATATTAGCGACGATGTCTGTTGGCAATAAAGTCGAAGTCGGGGTTATATCCTCTTTTATAAATTCTACGTTAGGAAGTTTAAGGCGATTAAGTATCAACGGAGCCTTTTCAAAATGGCCAGCTTTATTGCTATCTACTCCAATGCTTTTATCACATCCCAATTTAGCGGCAACCATGGCATAGTATCCATCTGCACAAAAAAGCTCAGTGAATGAAACAGGGGTAGTTGTATTAGGTTTAGATTTGGCAATAGCATAGGCAATATATGCCATAATTATTGGGTGTTTTGATTTTTGATTTAACTCATGAATGCCAGACAATTGTTCGTTATCAACACCAAAAAATGAATAGCTATGGTACAAAGGCCCTAGGTCACAAAGAACATTATTAACTAGAACATTATTAACTTTTTTCCGGCCAAATAATAATTTGAGCATAGAACCTCCGGATGAGAGATTAACCCAGTTAGGTTAGCATCTACAGAGTGGGTGGATAAATCGGAGCCTTACTGCCTGACCTGCCCCAGATTATTTTACCAGTTTTTGAGTTACTTCATCACGTTTTCTTGGCATTAAGTGGTCAAGGCTGGAAAATACTCCCCGAATTGAAGACCTGTCAAGTATTTTGTGTAAATGGTTTTTCGGTTTTCATAAAGCAGGCATTCTTTCTTCAAATATAGATAGAGAACTGATTCAAGGCAGATTTCCGAGGAGGAAGAAAAGGGGTCGGAGCAGCCGACAAGGCTGCGAATCTTGAGGGGTGCAAGTCCCCTTACCGTTAGTTGCCCGAATCGAACGGTTAGCATATCCGGGGCACAGGGAGGTAACGAACTGTGAGATGCTCGGAAGTAAAAGTCACGGCTGCTCAGTGCTGAAAGCACTGCGATAGGAGCAATCTGGGTGGCGAGCAAATCCGCGGGTTTGAACATTAGTGAATCTGAGTAGTACCAATCTCCCGCTTTCCAGCGGGTACGACATATTGTGACACAAACCTGTAGTATCTTTACGGCAAACCCTTGAAAGGTAGATACGCCGTGAAGAAGAACTGGATTCAGCTTCTGCAAAATAATGAGGTCAAACATAAAATAATGGGGTCAAATCTTCATTGTTGACAAAGTCTTATCAATCTCTCCATCATCTCATTTAGACTCTGGTCTTCAGCAATTTGTACAAGCAATCTCTTCCTCTCTTGACTCACGGCGCTGTACTAAACCCCAAAGAGTGGGCCTATCTCCGGCCCCTTCAGCCCCCCATACCGGTACAACAAATCCATCGCCATCCGCCGCAGGTCACCCTTTTCATCCTTCAATGCATCGAGGCTCTTTCCCGTTTCTTGTTCGATCAATCCGAGTATTATTTCCTTCTGCTGGTAGCGTTTAATTTCACCCGCCGAAGGCTGTTCGCGCAGCTTCTTTTCTCCGAGAAACGTCTCTTTTACCCACTGGATTGGAATTCCGGAGACACCTTACTTAATTCAAGTACACACCCTGCAAACAAAAAAGGCCGCTCCATCAAAGCACCTGGCTTTCGGATACGACCTTTTTCCATCCCTCATGAAACCAGTGGTGAAGCATCCTGCATCCCCCCGGCAAGGAATTCAATCCATTTCAATGAACATGTCCTTATTACTCCATAACCATCCAATTTGTCAATAATTCTGTAGGCATTCGGAAAGACTCCCTGATGCAGCCATATAAATAATCACTTTTCTCTTCCGAATAAACAAGGCAGACCTCTTAAACTCCATTTTGAGCTTCCGTCAAATAGAAATGATGTCCCCTGGATTATCGGACGATGAGGAATCGGTCCTTGTCATGCACAGGGGACTGTCATCCTTCCAGAGTGCGGGGGCGCGCTATCCGGGAAAAACATTGAGTTTCCAGATAGTTTGGTGTAAGGAGGGGGCGCCCCCCTTTTGGCCGGGGAGCATTTCCCTTGATTTTAATGTCTGCTTGCACTAAAGTGGCTTCACCGTAAAATATAATCTTAGCATTGGATAGACGACAATACTTAACCATCCGCGAGGGTGGGACGGAAAGCCCAAAGGGTCTCACGCAGATAGCCGGGTCGCCGAAATATCATCGGATATGGGCGATCCGGCTTTTTTTGTGGCTGCTCTTCGGCTGCTATAAATAGAGGGAAATCATGAAAATAATAGAAGCAGTCATAACCGCGACCAAACTGTATGATGTTAAAACCGCCTTACATAAAATAGGGATCGAGAAAATAATGGTCAGTCAGATTGTCGTTAATGGCCGCAAGAAAGGTAACGCCGTGATCCACAGGGGAGCGGAATACATGGCCGGTTTTATGACAAAAATCAAGGTTGAGATTATCGCCGCCGATGAACTGGTGGGGAGAGTGATCGAGACGATCGGCGAGATTGCAAGCACGGAACGGATAGGAGATTGCCGGATATTAATCCACCCTTTCGTTGAATTGCCGATTTGAGTTGAAAATAGGAAATGATAACTTTGCAGAGGTGGCGATTATGAATAATTTTAAGGCATTGCCTGACCCGAATATTTGCCGCAACCGGATGGTGAGTGCGGATTTTTTTGAGTGCCTGGTAAAAAGACCGAACCCGAAGTTTTGCTCTTATTCAATGTCAATGGGTAATGGATTTCTTTGCAAACATCCTAACCGTTCTGATTTTGTCAAAAACAAATCTTGAAACCCCCGCGGCTAAAGTTTCCGGCATAACTTCCGATAAATAAAATACCGAGGCAGCAAATAAGTGCCTCTACCCGGCAGAGAAGGAAGTGACAGCCGTGCTTGCACTAATGACAAATTTTATGGCATTTTACCTCGCAGCGATGCTCCTCGAACGGACGGGCATTCTTTGCGCCGTGACAGTCTTCCTGGTTACGGCATTAGCCGGTACGATCATTGCCAGCATGATCGAGGAGTGCTTGATTTCTTTTCTCTCAAGAGGATTCAACGCACGCGGCAACAACAGGGCCGGTCGTTCCGCGGTTACGACGCCATTGCCCTGACCCCGACAGGGGAGGCGCTATTCATTCAGGATACGCACGAATCACCGCCAGACTTCGTTGCGCAGACTTCTTTACAGGTTACGATCCAGGCGCTTTAAAGCCCTAAAACCGGACGGTTTTGCCCGCTTATTTCCTGCCGGCCCCCCCCTCTCGGCACCTCTTTTCCCCTCTGTTGACAAATCCTGTTTTTCTTATCCGACGTTTCTTTGTTAACCCCCTGGAAATTGTAGAAAAAAATCTTTTTCCCCTTTTGATTTTTTGCCTTGACAACTCCCCTTTCGCTTTGTATAGTTTTTTGCACCAGGTGGTAAATTGTGGAAAGTCGTGGAAAGTGGTACCGGAGCGAGCATGTTTCGAGGTATTTTTGAGACGACAATCGATGCCAAGGGGCGGACAAGTCTCCCTGCGAAGTTCCGGGAAGTGCTTATCGATAAGTTCAATGACGCCAGGTTTTTCATCACCAAATCGAGTCCGGTCAGCCTGGGAGAGGAGAGATTCACTGCCGGTCTCGTTATTTACCCTTACAAGGAATGGAGCGCAGTTGAAGAGAAACTGCAAAACGGCACGGGGTTGGGACTTACATCTGCCCAGCTCGACAGTGTCAAGCGCACGATTGTTGCTTCCGCGGTCGACTGTACAGCGGACAAGCTCGGCCGCGTACTGGTCCCTCCCAATCTGCGCAAACATGCATTCCTGGAGCGGGAGATCGTTTTTGTAGGCTCTTTGAAAAAGATCGAAATCTGGAGTCTGGCGGAATGGGAGAAAGTCCTTGCTCAGGATATGAAGAACTTCCCTGCTGACACCCAGGCCCTGGCGGAGCTGGGTTTATAGCCGGGGAGTTCAAACATATGCCGGTCATGGTGGAAGAAGTCATCCACTTCCTTGCGCCAAAATCGGGCGGTATCTATGTTGACGGCACGCTAGGCGGCGCCGGTCATGCCGCACGGATTCTGGAAGCGTCTTCCCCCGACGGAACACTAATCGGCTTAGACCGCGACGCGGAGGCCCTACGGGCAGCCAAGGAAAGGCTTCTCCCCTTCGGCGACAGGGTGAGATTAGTGCATGGGAATTTCGCCGGGATTGCGGAGGCGCTCGCCGGGTTCGGCATAGAGCGGATCGACGGTTTGCTTCTGGATTTGGGGGTTTCGTCGCACCAGTTGGACATGGCGGAGCGGGGTTTCAGTTTCCAGCAGGACGCCCCCCTCGACATGAGAATGGACAGTAGTTCCGGTGCCACCGCGGCAGAGCTGCTGAATAGCCTGGCGGAAGAGGAACTGGCGCGGATCATCCGCGACTTTGGCGAAGAACGGTGGGCCAAAAGGATCGCGGCCTTTATCGTTAACGCGAGGGGAGAGGCCCCCATCGAAACGACCCTGCGGCTGGTGGACATAATCAAGGGGGCGATCCCCAGGGGCGCATGGGAAGAACGTCTCCACCCCGCCACCAGGACATTTCAGGCCTTGCGCATCGCTGTAAACGAGGAACTGACCAGCCTGGAAAAGGGGCTGGATAGCGGCGTAAGGATGCTGAACCGGGGAGGGAGGGTTGTCGCTATAGCATTCCATTCCCTGGAAGACCGGATCGTCAAGAACAGCTTCCGCCACTTTGCCCATGGATGCACCTGCCCGAAAGGTTTGCCCTATTGCGTCTGCGGCAACAAGCCGCTGCTGCGGCTCCTGACCGGCAAGCCGGTTATGGCCGGGGAGGCGGAGGTGGGGGCAAACCCCAGGGCACGCAGCGCCAGGCTCAGGGCAGCGGAGAGGCTGTAAAAGCAGCGGACAGTTGAACAGTGGACAGTTGAACAGTGGACAGTTGAACAGCGGACAGTTGAACAGTGGACAGTTGAACAGTGGACAGTTGAACAGTGGACAGTTGAACAGGGACTAGTGGCTAGTGGGTAGTGTATAGTGGGTAGTGCAGTGGACAGGGGACAGCGTATAGTGTAATCTTATCGTAATCACTATTCACTATTCACTAATCACTAATCACTGGTTTGCGACCCAAAAAACGCAATAGACGCAACAAACGCAAAGACGCAAAGACGCAAAGACGCAAAGACGCAACGGACGCTAAATATGATAAAAAGACGATACCTCTGTTTCCTTGTGTTCTCGCTGCTTCTTGCCTTTGTCGTGGGCGGCTGCGCGGAACAGAAAAAAAGCGAAACTAAGGAGACGATGGTGAAAGAGATCGACCTCTTCAAATACAAGGACAGCAAGCCGGAACGGACGATGCGGCTACTCTTCATCCACCATTCATGCGGCGGCAATTGGCTTGCGGACAAGGGGGATGACATGCAGATTATCCCCGATACCTGCATATATAAGAGCAACCCCAATGGCGGCGGTCTCAAGTCACTACTGCAGCAGAATAATTACGAGGTCCATGAGGCTGCCTATAAATCCAGTATCGGCGACAAGACCGACGTCTGTGACTGGAACGCCAAGTTTCGGGAGAGGATGGAGGACATACTGCGCTGTGACCTGCAGGACGAGAGATACAAAGACCCTTCAGTCAGGAACGAAATCGTTATGTTCAAATCCTGTTTTCCCAGCAGCGAGATCATCTCCGAAGGGAAAGGGGAGGGGAACCCTGATTCAAGCGAAAAGACCACCGCCAACTACAGGGCCGCCTATAGAAAGCTTCTGGGCTATTTCGATGCCCGCCCGGATACGCTCTTTGTTGTGGTTACCGCCCCACCGGTGGTGAAAAACGTCCCCAGCAGGACAAAGGAATTCATCAAGACCCTCATCGGCTCGGAAGGCTCGGTTAAGGCTATCGGAGAAAGGGCGAGGAGATTCAACAACTGGCTTAAGGACACGGAAAAGGGTTGGCTGGCCGAGTATCAGGGTAAGAATGTCGTTGTGTTCGACTATTACGATACGCTCACCGGACACGGAAAATCCGATTTCCTCATCTATCCCACAAGGGGAGGCGCCGACAGCCACCCCAGCTCAGAAGGGAACTCGATTGCGACAAGGGAGTTTGTTACCTTTCTCAATAAGAGTGTCTCCCGTTTTCTTGCACCAAGGTGATAATTTTAGGAGAAATTCACCCTCTAAATATCATGGTGGATGCTGAATTGAGTAGTAGGTGACGGATCACTTTATATTTAAATAATATTGGGGAAACCGGTGTGATGCTAATCAGGTCGCTTTGCGGAATATTTTTAATAATGTATTAAAATCAGATGAAATGAACGGTATGTTCTTGCCAATAAGTCAGTATAGATGTAGTCTGATTCCTGTTATTTAAATACATATTTAATCTTGGTAATCCGATAAAAATTTTAAGGGGGTTTGGAGATGAAAAAATCAAAAGAAGTGTTCTTCCAAGCACTGATACTATTAATGTCTATTATTTTTTCAGCCACCTTAGCCGGTGCGGCATCTGGAACCATCACGATTAACTCATCTGGAGGATACCACCCGTGGATTAGCATCCCTGATGCATCCCATATTAACTGGGCATTCCCGTCCGGTACGCCATCCGCCAGCACGGCCACCGATCCGGGGACCGTTCTCTTTCCGGACAGCACGTCGCGGAGTTCTACACTTACAGACTCAGTTGATGTGGAGACTATTACCAACCTTGAAATTGATGTTCCGGGACAGACGAGCGGCCAGCAATCTTCTGAAATACAGAGCGTTAGCAGCCTTGCAAGCCTTACCGGGTTGACACGGATGTTTCTCTACGACACCGGGCTGACAAGCCTGCCCACTCTACCAACGTCTCTCCAATCGCTCTATTGCGCGAACAATTTTCTGGGGGGCTCGAATCCGAGATGGAACAATCTCCCCAACCTGAAAACGGGTCATATCTTCGGCAACAACCTATCATCCACTGAAGTGGACCAGCTATTAGCGGACCTGGTTGCCAGCAATGTTACAGGTGGGGAGTTCGACTTGAGATATAACGCCGGACCATCATCTGCCGGCTTATCGAACATTGGTATTCTTCAGGGGCAAGGAAATACAGTATACTATAACACGCTGCTTTCGGTCCCCGGCTATACCCCGCCGGGTTCCTCTACTGCCCTTGACATACAGGTTGCCGGCGGCACCACCTTTGCAGTAACCGCTCCCGGAGCCTCGAACATCACGGTGAATATCCAGGATGTCGGCTCACAAGATATAACTTCATCTAAATTAGGTGCGCCGGTTGCCTATTATCTTGGCAATCCTTCGCAGATTCGGCAGTTAACAATTGAGGTAACTCCCTCTACTGAATTGACCGCCCTTACCTTTCAGGACAGCGGGAGGCTAACGACTTTTGTAGGAGGGTACCTTGCGCAGCCGAATGGGAACATCTACTCTATTTCCGGACTTGACAGGTTCTCCAATCTTCAGAGCCTTCACTTCTATCCGGCCAACGTGCTCAATCACATTTCCGGGCCGGTAGGAGCAGGTCTCACGACATTGGAACTGTTGCCAGGGCCGGGCATAACGAGTCCGTTATCCAGTACAGACGCCGACAGCATTATCGCGGCCCTTTATACAGCCGGTGCATCGAATGGCTCTCTCTACATTCCCAACCGGACATCCGCCAGTGATACTAATATCAGCAATCTTATTTCAGTAAGGGGATGGACCGTGTTTGCTCCAATCCCCTCCCGAACTTCGTCATTCACCGTGACTCCTCTGACGACTATCTCTTACGGAACAGCGTCACAGTTGCTCAGTGGGACAATCAACGCAACTGGCGGGATAACACCCACCGGCAATGTCTCCATTACCCTGAACGGAGTTACCCATAGTGTCGCCATAAACGGCGACGGTACTTTTTCATCCTCTTTTACGACCAGTTCGTTAGGGGCAGGAAGCTACAACATCACCTACGGTTATTCGGGAGACGGCACCTGCTCCCTTGCATCCGGCACCAGCGTCCTCAATGTATCACCTGTGCCGCTGACGATAACTGCCAATGACGCCAGCAAACTTTACGGCGATGCCAATCCGACTCTGACCGTCAGTTACTCCGCCTTCGTCAACGGCGAAAGCGCGACAAACCTGACCCTTCAACCGACAGTCACCACCACTGCCGTAACTGACAGCCCCCCTGGACAGTATCCGATAACCGCCAGCGGCGCCAGGAGCAGCAATTACACATTTACTTATCATGACGGCACTCTCACGGTCAACAAGGCCAACCAGGCAACCGTGACCTTGACCGGCGTCCCCATCACTGCAACCGTTGGTGGCACCTTCACCGCGGTAGCTGCCGGCGGCACGGTCGGGGCCTACTCCTATGCCGTTACCGGGACCGCCTGTACGGTTGACTCCTCGACCGGAGCCGGCTCGGTCATCCACGTGAGCGGCGGCTGTTCGGTCACCGCCTCCAGGGCCGGTGACAGCGACTACAATATAGCAACCAGCGCCCCGTCGGCGATTACGACCATCAACAAGGCCAACCAGGCAACCGTGACCTTGACCGGCGTCCCCACCACTGCAACCGTTGGTGGCACCTTCACCGCGGTAGCTGCTGGCGGCAGCGGCACCGGGGCTTACTCCTATGCCCTAACCGGGACCGCCTGTACGGTTAACTCCTCGACCGGAGCCGGCTCGGTCATCCACGTGAGCGGCGGTTGTTCGGTCACCGCCACCAGGGCCCTTGACAGCGACTACAACGTTTCTTCTCCCAGCGCCGCATCGGCGATTACGACCATCAACAAGGGTACCCAGGCAACCGTGACCTTGACCGGCGTTCCCACCACGGCAACCGTTGGCGACACCTTCACCGCAGTAGCTGCTGGCGGCAGCGGCAGTGGGGCTTACTCCTATGCCGTAACCGGGACCGCCTGTACGGTTAACTCCACGACCGGAGCCGGCTCTGTCATCCACGTGAGCGGCGGCTGTTCGGTCACCGCCTCCATGGCCGGTGACAGCGACTACAATGTTTCTTCTCCCAGCGCCGCATCGGCGATTACGACCATCAGCAAGGGTACCCAGGCAACCGTGACATTGACCGGCGTTCCCACCACTGCAACCGTTGGTGACACCTTCACCGCCGTGGCTGCTGGCGGCAGCGGCACCGGGGCTTACTCCTATGCCGTAACCGGGACCGCCTGTACGGTTAACTCCACGACCGGCGCAGGCTCGGTCATCCACGTGAGCGGCGGCTGTTCGGTCACCGCCTCCAGGGCCGCTGACAGCGACTACAATGTAGCAACCAGTTCCGCATCGGCGATTACGACCATCAACAAGGCCAACCAGGCAACCGTGACCTTGACCGGCGTCCCCACCACTGCAACCGTTGGTGGCACCTTCACCGCGGTAGCT
>JBGPID010000037.1:0-13657 GCA_041484725.1 Geobacteraceae bacterium
GACGTCTTCACTGGTCTCGCCGATCAAAGAGATTTCGTAGTCATGGACTGGGCCGGCCCCATTCATGGCAATCGCGGAAATTATACCGGCATCGATGAGGCTTTTCAACACCGGCTGCAGGCCACATTTGATCACATGCGCGCCCATGGCCATGATCACCGGCTTTCCCTTGGCATGCGCGGCGACCACTGCATCGATCACCCCCAGCAGGGCCTGGGCGCCCAGTTGGTCGGGAAGCGCAGCCAGAAGCCCTGCCACCGTCATTCCGGCGCTGACCTGTCCGGCCATATGCTCTGCCATGATCATATTGTTTTTCCGTTCCATCAGGGGGTAGGTCTTAACCCCCTTAAGCTCAATCGGTCTGTATTTCATTATGTCTCTTTCGGAAGGGAAAGCTTCATCAACGCTGATCATCCTTCTTGCCCCCCCTGGCTGCGGTAAACATACCGGTAAAGACCATTTTCATCAGCACCTTGGACATGGTTTTCCGGTACACCCTGAAGTAAAAGGGGGAAGTCTTGATGGCTTTGCAGGTGTAATGGAGAGCAGCCCTGAACTTCCTCTCCTCGACCATTCTGCAGGCTATTTCGTGCTCCCATATGGCAATGCTGCGGTTCAGCTCCTTCCTGTAACGAAAGCCGAGGTGTCGGTCAATGGTCCGGGCGGCAAAGATGGTCTTCTCAAGCACCGCCACCCGGCTCACCCCGGACCAGATCCCACCGTCGTGGATCCGGTAGGCACCGAGAATCTCGTCCAGGTAGCCGATCAGGCCGTGCTCCGCGTTCAGGACGTGGAGTGGCCAGTCCCCCATGGGCATCTCGTGGTACCAGGCGGGGAACCCGGGGAACAGACTGGCCCGGAACATGGTCGAGCAGGTCGGGATGAAATGGGACGAGACCACGTCCCGCAGGTCGAAGAACGGCTTTAGTGCATTCCGATGGAAAAGATGGTCGAGTTCAGGATTCTGGTCATGAACCACGTCCACATTATGAAAGCAGGCACTGCACTCGGGATGGAGGTCCAGAAAACCGACCTGTTTCTGGAGCTTATGGGGGGAGGTCCAGTAATCGTCTCCTTCCAGTATGGCGATGTAATCGCCGCGACAGGCGTTGTAGGTCTCTACCATGTTCCGGATCATTCCCAGGTTTTTTCCCGGCAGCAGCAATCGTACCTTATCCGGGAACTTTTGCTGATACTCGCGGAGGATTTCCCGCGTGGAATCGGTTGAACAATCCTCTCCGACAACAATTTCATATGCGAAATCAACCTGCTGCATCAGCACGCTGTCCAATGCCTGGGCAATGAACTGCTCATGGTTGTAGGTAATCATTAAAACACTTACCTTCATCACCTATCCCCACTCGCCCATTCTGCTGCTCAGCTCCGCCCCATGAGTGACCGCCAGCCGGATTATCCCGCAGATATTAGTCACATCTATGGGATTTACGGATGTCCCGGTAGGCAACGACACAACTCGGCTCGCCAGCCGTTCCGTATGGGGGAGCAGCAAGCGGGCATGGGGAAAATAGGACCGGTAGGGCTCCATCTGATGGCAGCCAGGGTAGAAATAGCGGCGGGCCACCACGTTCTCCGCATGTAATATTCTCACCAGTTGATCTCTGTCGATCCTGGCGATGGCCTCGTCAATCTCAAGGATGACATATTGGTAATTGCATCTTTCCGTCTCGGTGTATTCAACCAGGCTGACCCCAGGGATGTTGACCAACTCCTGCCTGTACTGCAGGTAATTCCGACGATTCACGTCAATGAATTCTTTCAGACTCTCTAGTGACGACAGCCCCATTGCTGCTGACACTTCCGTCATCTTGCCATTTGTGCCTATGAAGTCAACTTTATCATAGCCGGCAAAACCGAAGTTTTTCATCAGCCGAATCTTCGTCGCGAGTTCTTCATTGTTCGTGGTTACCGCACCCCCCTCAAAGGTGTTGAAGAACTTGGTGGCGTGAAAGCTGAAAACCTCGGCTTCGCCGAAGCTGCCGATCATCCTCCCTTTGTGGGAGCAGGCAAAGGCATGGGCCGCATCGAACAGGAGTTTCACTCCCCGCCGTTCAGCTATTTCCGTGAGGTCCTCGATGGCGCAAGGCCTTCCCCAGACATGCACTCCGATTATGCCGGTGGTACGCGGGGTAATCATCTCCTCAACCCGTCGTGGATCGAGGTTGTGGGTTTCCGGGTCGATATCGCAAAAAACCGGCGTTATCTGCTGCCACTGGAGCGAATGGGGAGTGGCAACAAAGGTGAACGAAGGGACGATTACCTCCCCCGTCAGTCCGAGCCCCCGGATAACTATCTCAAGAGCTATGGTGGCATTGCACATGGTGATGCAGTGCTTCACCCCGACGAATTCTGCAAGTTCCCGCTCGAATTCTTGCACATACTGACCGTTGTTGGTGAACCACCGCCGGTCGAGGATGTCGTTGATACGCTCCATGAAGCTCTCGCGATTACCGATGTTGGGACGACCGACGTGGAGTTTCTCAGTAAAGGCGGGCGGCCCACTGATAAGGGCAAGATCTTCAATACGGTCTTTCATAGTCACCTCATACAAAGGGGCCTTCAGAATTCTTCCAGAGTATTGATCCGGCGCGCCGGGTTCCCCACTGCAAGCACATTTTCAGGAAGCGGCTTGGTCAGGACCGACCCGACCCCGATGAAACTGCCGGTGCCGATGGAAAGCTTCTCGATAAGCGTTGCGCCGGTTCCAATCTCGACGCCGTCCCCGATCGTAATATCCCCCGAAACTGCGACTTTTGGGGAGAGTGTGCAGAAGTCGCCAATAACCACATCGTGACCGATTGTACAACCGAGGTTGACGAGAGAGTGCCTGCCTATCTGGATTTGAGTGGTGAGGATGCAGCCCGCCGTGATCATGGAGCCGTGGCCAATTGAGACATACGAAGACTTCCTGACGGAGGGGTGGACCAGAGTTGCAAAATTCGGCTCTCCCAGACCAGCCATTCTCTGGACAATCCCCTTCCTGTGACGCGGAGAGCCGATGGAGACAACGAAAAAGGCATCAGCGAAGCGGGGCCAGTCGTCAATCCCTCCAAGATAGGCGACCCCGCAAAGCTCCTTGTCCCTCAAGTATTCCGCGTCAACCAGAAACCCGATTGGATCCCATTCGCCGGTCTCCCGCGCCAGCCAGATCACCTCCCGCGCCAGTCCTCCAGCACAAACTACAATGAGCGGTTTCACTTTGCTCATGATTCACCTCGACGGTAAGAGTAGAAACCGACCCCCGATTTCCGGCCAAATTTTTCGGCACGTACAAATTTCCTCAGCAGCGGCGCCGGCCGGTATTTCCCATCCCCCGTCTCCGCAACCAACGTCTCCAGTATACTTAGGCAGACATCAAGACCGATGAAATCGGCAAGTTCCAATGGGCCCATCGGGTGGTTCGCGCCGAGCTTCATGCAGCTATCGATGGTCTTGGCATCGGCAATCCCCTCCGCCAAGAGAAAGATCGCCTCGTTGATCATCGGAAAAAGAAGACGATTGACGATAAAACCGGGGGTCTCAGGTAAAACAATTGGATGTTTATCCAAATTTGTCAGAAATTCAATAATGCTAGTTACTGTCTCTTTTGATGTATACTCACCTGCCACAACTTCAACTAATTTCATTGACATAGATGGGTTAAAAAAATGAATGCCTATGAAACATGATGGATCTGCTGTCAGTGAAGCGAGGCCAGTTATACTCAGTGTAGATGTATTGGACGAAACTATCCTTGATCCGCGTACTTTCGCGTCAAAATCTTTTAGCACTTCTGATTTAATTGCATAATCTTCTTTGACTGCCTCAACAATGATATTACAATGTATAAGTTCTGTCATATCATCAACATATTGTATTCTTTCCAGTACAGCAGGAATTGTTTCTTTACTTAGGTTTCCGAGTTTTGATTGTAGCAATGCAAGCTTCTTTAAGTCGGTGGCAAAATCGTTTCTGAGTTTATGATTCCAGACAATTACCGATATTTCATGGGAAGCACAAAGTAAAGCAATTTGTTTGCCCATGTTACCGCCGCCTAAAATACCGATTTTCAATATTGACATGTTTTATCCCTCTTAAGTCATAGTCTGGGACTATCTAAATTTCACATGCTTCTGATAACTTTAGCAGGTACACCGTATTGTAGTTACTATACGAAATATCTTTAACACAATCGCTCCTGCTCCGATCATAGTTCCTGCCCCAACCCGTATTCTATCCATGACGATGATGCCAATATTAAACCCTAACGCCCTGCCTATCTTCACCTTCCCGGCCTGGTGTGCACCGGGACAGATATGCACTCCGTCGTCGAGCACGCATGCCTACTCGGCCAACCTGAGACGGGCCTCGCAATTGCCGAGCCCAAAAATGAGATGGCTGACCCTATCGCGCGCCAGCTTTTTCAGGCAATCTCGGCAACCGAGGAGGGGAAAACCGCAGAAACTGTCGTCCTCCCGTACCGGACTGACATCGTCAATAAACCCAACGATGTCATACTCACCCGTAAGCCTAATGATGTCGGCGACCACCAGCGCGTGGCCAGATGCACCCCAGATGACCAGCTTGCGTTGTGTGGAATGGTCTACCATTGCTTTTACCCTTTCCTGGAGTACGCAGGTCTCCCCTGCAGCCTGGCTTGCCGCGGTACCCCTTCACGGTTCATACCGGAAACGCGCCATGGTTTCCCGGATAGGCCGGATCAAAGAAGCAAAATCATAGTCCAGGTTCTTTTTCCATGAATTGATGCTGTCGGGGAAAAAAACCTGGCTCCTGGCCTGTTCCCACTTCCTGAATTCCTTGGAATAAATGTTCGAAGAATCGATCTTAAACATCGCTTCATAGTTGATAAGATTCTCCGGTTTAAGCATCTCTTCCTCAAAGGAGAGGTCAAACAAGGCCAGCATCCGCCCCAATTCCATCTGAGGGTTTACGACAAGGTCTTCGTACTTTACCTCCAAATACCCGTCAGGATGACTCGCCCCGAAATCATGGATGACGTTTACCTCCCGCTCCCACCGGAGGATGTTCGCAGCGACGTCCTTTGACCACCAGGGGGTCCGCGCAAATGAAACCGCAACGTCGCGGGGATCGCGCACCAGATGAATGACCTTCATTTCCGGGAAGAGCCCCTTCAGGACATCGAGCCTCTGTCCATGCCATGGGGTCTGCTCGATAAAGACCTCTTTCCCGTACCGGTAACAGATATGGTCGAACAGTCCTGACAGGACCTTTCGCAGGTCGGACTGGGGATAGTTCAGTTCTTTGAAATGTCGCCGGTAGTCGAAAAAATTTTGAAAGTGGTATGGACAACACCGTTCGACCAGTTTAATAAAATCCCTGGCTTTAAAGCGCGACATCTCACCGGTGACGAACTTTTCGTACAAACGATCGCCGTTTCCGATACTGACGATAATCTGCAGTTCATGGGGAACACATATCCGTGAGTGGGCATTGAGCACCTGGCTCAGGATCGTCGTGCCGCACCGCCCAGTGCCGACGATTAAGGCTACCTGTTTCGCAGCCTCAGCAAAATTCTCGTTTTCCTTCTTTTTAAACAAATAAAACATAAAAAAACCGATAAATCCTTTCAGAATTAAATGACGACCACGATTTACCCAGGAGGTTATATAGTGTCCATCCGGAGTTTCCGTATGGACAACTATACAGGTTTTCTAGTTCAATTTTGAGGTCTTATGTAATTTTATCAGCTCAGCCATATCTTCGGGATGGGTCCTTTCATATTCTTTCTGTTTCAGCCTTATTGACCACAGATGTTGCTCGATATTGCGGGTAGAGACAACCACCCCAAAATCGTTCTCTTTCAGCATTTCTTTCCCGAATATCCTGTTCAGGATCAAGTCGCCGGCTTCCTTCTTGTAATGGGATGATTCCCAGTAAAACCTCATGGAGCTTTGAAGATCGCTAGGCTCAGGCACGGCTTCGACAGTAATGCTGTTATATCCCGAAAAATCCCAGAGAAGAAAAGGTTCTTTCCCAACATTGGCGGAGGCGTCCGCCTCGAGGAGGGCAACTAACGCCCTTTTCCACTCCTCATACTGGGGCCATAGGCCGGCAAGCTTCATTGCCTCCAGCATTCGCGCATGATCGGGAGATATGAAGAGCCTAAGATCGATGTTATCGCGTCGTGCAAGCCGTACTATCTCTGCAAGGTATCGTAAAGTGGATCTGCCGCTGTTATCATACAGATTGAATTTGTAATTATTCAGATAGATTCTGTCGCTTTCCAGAAAAGCGTTTCTGCAACCGATCTTCTTTGTTTTTTCTTTCCCATAGTCCCAATAAACTTGGCCATTAGATAAATAGAGCTTTGCTTCTTCACCCCTGTTCGCTCCTTTTATGGTTGAAATACTCGCCTTTACAGCATCTGCTGATAGAATAGTCTGTATTTTATCATGAACAATAACCGAAACATGTTCGTATTCTTTTTCCTTGCACAGCCTTTCCTCCAAGAAGTCCGACTTGTTCTCAGTATTGGCGTTGAACGTGAAGAAATCCAGACCTATTACAATTTGCTTAAGGGGACTGATGCAGTGGGCATGCTGCAAATACCTCATAATCTCGTATATATTTGCAGCGGCAAATGCCAGGTTGTACACCGGTTTTACATTTCCGCTCCATCCCGGGTGATCAGGGTCCAGACCCCGTTCCGCTCTCGAGCTTCCCAATACGATTCCCTGGGGCCGGATCGCCCGGACGGCATAAGCTTTGGTCAACCTGAGATGTGTCGCAACCTGTGTTTTGTCGGCATTGAATCCCTTGATACGGGGCATATCGTAGATGTCGAAAGGATCAATCAGCAGGTTGAACGCTCCGACAACTGTTAGACAAACGACAATCGTACCGACGGTTCTCTTACACCATATTTTAAACTTCACCATGCTTTGCACCAATCAGGAAGAAAAAATAAATGCATCATCTTACACCTTTTATTCAATCGGCTAGAGACGGATGCATTTCCCTTCCATTGTATCAAGAGCCCGCCGGGAATTATCTTTGAGAAATCATAAAAAATTTACACTGGTTACTGTTTCAGTAACGGTTTTCCGTAATCAAACCCGTAATGTTTCAGTATCTTAAGTAGAAACCTTTCCTTATACTCAAAATCTTGAAGCATATTTATTGTCCACAAATTATTCCTCTTGAGCGTAGAATTTTCTGTAACATTAACCCTTTCATGATCTACGATAAAATCAACCTCTTCAGATGGGAAACCTTGACTTAACAAAAAACCATACAACTCACTATTCAAGTTTTCAGTAGACAGAAAAGTTATTCTTGGCATATCTTGCAAAAATTTATCGGACTGAATATATTTTTCGTCCATTGAACTTAATATTTTCCCAGGGGCCTTAAAAAACATCTTTATAAATTGGACCGTCTGGATCCCTATTTCGGTACGCATCTCAATTTCCGGCAGCCAACTCAATCTGAGTTCCGTATCCAAATATTTCTGGAACATTTCAAAGCTAAGATCGGGGAAGCTCGGAAACTCCAACTCACGAACCTTCCGTGGCACGGAAGGATATCGAACCCAGTGACGAAAATCATAAATCGACAGTAAACGATCATACGGGTTCCGCACCACACTGACCAATCTTCTGTCTCTGTACCTTGCCGGAATCTGGGAATAGGCGCCATGAGGACTCTTCTTAATGCCATGTTTTACATAAATATTCGGCAGTTCGAGCTCTCTTAAAAAATTATCGTCCCTTGAATTCCATTTCGCATTGAGTTTCCCATAAAGTCCCAGAGTCTGTTGTCTATTCCGATATACCTTACGGAGAACTTCCCGGACAAAATTGCTACCCGTTTTCGGATAATTGATAAAGACGAACTTCCCGGTGATAACCATTTGAACTCCCGGCTGTTATTTTGCCAACCACTGTTCCATTCACACAAATCGGCTCGGGACATCAAACACCTTCAGGCTTTTCCGGCATTGGCGGTCCCGGACTAACACCTTTATTAGGGCAGGTGCTGCAATCGAAGTGCTGATGATAGGAATTGATCCCGTGTAAAAACAAGCTGTCCGGAAACCTCCGGATCAATCAAAACAGTTTAAGGCAAAGTTTGCAAAGTGGATAATTCCCTTTAGGTCAGTCGCAGCTCACCCCATATCTCTTTCAACAGCGCTCAACACGGCTTCCACGGTGATACTTTGCCGGCATGCTACATCGTTGTCGCAAGACGTGCGGAAGCAGGCGGCGCAATGGAGCAGCGATTGAACTATCCCATGGAGTTTCCCCCGTGGGCCGCTCCGTTTCCCATCGGAAGCACGGTACAGGGAGACCGTCGGCGTGCCAACCGCGGCGGCGAGATGCACGGGCCCCGAATCACCCCCCACTACCAGGTCCACCTTTTTCAGGATGGCGGTCAACCCCTTCAGGGAATGGCGGTCAACAAGCCGGGCGCCTCCTCCCATGGCGGCGACAATGGCGGTTGCCGCCTGCCGTTCCGTCTCATTCCCCCAGGTCAGAAGGAGTGACGATTCCGGCTACGTCTGCAGCAGGGTTTTCCCCTTTTGCACCCACCACTCATCGTCCCATAACTTGCTCGGCCAGGTGGTGCCGCGGTGGAAGAGAAAGACGACTGATTTAGCGGATCCTCTTCGAGCAGCTCGCGGAAAGGTTCTTCAACAATCCCGATGCCGGGAACCACTCGGTGGAGAAAATCAAGCGCCGGCAAGGCATGGGTGATATCGCCGAGCGCGCTCATTTTTACGATCAATATTCGCATTAACCTATCCAGCCCGGCCTCTTGAAGACTGTTACAGCAGAATGCCAATCTCTTCCATCTTCTCGACAATTCTCCTGGCGGCTAATTTCAGATCGTTCGACTCCAGGAAGGAAAGATCGGTATTCCCCGGCAGGTCGCTCTGCTCGAACGACATGTGTATCGTCAAAACTGAATGCGGGTAAACAAGAGTGCGGATGATCTGGTGGTCCGCCAGGGCAAAAGTGTTCGTGGTGGCGACGACAATCTGGCCGGCCCGCAGCATTACCTGGGCAACCTCCCCGAAGCGGCGCACGATTTCGTTACGATCATCTTCGCTTAAGTCTATGCCGAGCCCCAGTTGCAGGTTTTTCCCTTCCAGGAGATAGACCTGCCTACCGCTGTTAAACAGTCTCCGCTCCAGGTGACGCGCCAGCCGGGCTTTCCCGGTCCCCCGCTCGCCGGTGAAGAGGATGATGCCGGGGTTATGGCCGTTCCGCAGTACCCGCTCACTCAGCTGGATCTCATCGCGACGCCACTGGAAATCGCGCAGCCGTGCTTCCCGGCGGAACGGCTCCTGTTCATCCTTGAGCGCCTCCATGATTATCCCGCCACCCCAGATGTCGCATCCGTCGATGATCACGAAGCGACCGGTAACGTCGATGTCGGCGTAGAGATCGAAGGCAACGGGCTTTTTCGTTCGCAATACGACCTCCGCCACGTCATTCCGTTCGATCCGGTCCTTCGTTGCCACCTGACCAAGGGTTGAGGCGTCAATGATACCAATAATGGCTTCCAGTTCCATTTCCACTTCTCTTGTGGCAATACGGAGCAGATATTTGCGCCCCATGCAGAGGGGCGATTTTCCCATCCAGAAGATATTGGCCCTGAAGCAGTCGGAAACCTCCGGCGGCGATTCACTCAGTGAGGCTATTTCGCCACGCTCGACAAAGATCTGCTCATCGAGGGTAATTCCGGTCGATCTCCCGGCAGATACGGAGAGTTGCGGATAAGCGACGTTGAACCCTTCGATGGTCCTGACCTGGGCGCTCTTGTTCGACGGCGAGAAGACGAGGGTGTCCCCCACCCGCAGCTCTCCTGCCTCGACCCTGCCGGCAATGATGCGCCGGTCATCGAACTTGTACACATCCTGCACCGGAAAACGGAAGGAGAGGCCGGTCCGTGCCGGGAGCTTCATGAACATGCTGAGACTTTCTAGCACCGTGGGGCCCTGGTACCAGGGCATCAGCCCACTGCGCTTAGCCACGTTGTCGCCATTGCGGGCACTGACCGGAATGAACCAGCGGGGCTCCATGTTCAGTTCCCGAAGGAACGAGCGGAACTCCTTTTCGATGGCAGTAAAGACCTTTTCGTTATATCCAACCAGGTCCATCTTGTTGACAACCACCGCGATCTGTCTGATGCCGAGCAGGCTCAACATGTAGCCATGACGCTTCGACTGTTCCTGGATACCCTCGCCGGCGTCGATAATGAGGACGGCCGCCTCCGCCCTGGCGGCACCGGAGATCATGTTCTTGAGAAACTCTTTGTGTCCCGGCGCATCGATGATAATGTAGTGGCGGTTCCCCCAGCAAAAGAAAGTCCGTGCCGTGTCTATGGTGATCCCCTGCTCCTGTTCTTCAAGGAACGCGTCGAAGAGGAAGGCGTATTCGAAGGCCTTTCCCTGTTTTGCACAGATATCCCTGACCTTCTCCAGGTGTCCTGTGGGGAGGGAGCCGGTATCGGCGTAGAGACGTCCGAGCAGGGTTGACTTGCCGTGGTCCACGTGTCCGACAAAGACAATCTGGAAATGTTCTTGCGCCACCAAAGGAGTCTCGCTATTCATCACATGTACCCGTCTTTGCGTAGCTTCTCCATGCCGCGATCGGCATCCTGGGCCCTTCCGGAACGTTCAGCGACCTTTGTGTGCCGGAGCTCTTCGATAATCTCATCAACGTTTCTTGCCGTCGAACTTATGGTTCCGGTACAGGGTGCACAGCCAAGACTCCGGTAACGGGTACCGTTGCCCTGATCGAAGTAGAGCGGAATGACCGGGATGTTCTCTTTTTTTATGTATTCCCAGACATTGATCTCGGTCCAGTCGAGCAGGGGATGAATGCGCACATGGGTGCCGGGCTCGAACCTTGTTTTGAACTGGTCCCATAGCTCCGGCGGCTGTTCTCTGAAGTCCCAGTCGTTGTTTTTGTCCCGGGGCGAAAAGTAACGTTCCTTGGCCCTCGTCCCTTCCTCATCGGAACGAACGCCGACAATCACCCCATTATACTTCTTTTCCTCCAGAACCTTTTTCAGCCCTTCGGTCTTGAGGGCGGTACAGCATTCCATCCTCCCCAGTGAAGGGTTTACTCCCGCTTCGAGGGCTGCCGTATTCTGACCGACGACCAGCGTAACGGCCCATTCCGATGCCAGTCTGTCGCGGTAGGCAATCATCTCCGCGATCTTGTAAGAGGTGTCGATATGGACCAGAGGAATGGGGCAATGGCCGAAAAAGGCCTTGCGCATGAGCCAGAGCAGGACGGTGGAGTCCTTGCCGATCGACCAAAGCATGCAGATGTTATCGAAATTTTTGTATGCTTCTCTTATTATGTAAACCGACTTGTCTTCCAGTTCTTCCAGGTGCTTCATGTTCTCTCCCATATGACAGGGGTTGTGGACCGGCTAGAAATTCAATGTCCCTACTCCCCGGCCCCCCGGTTTTTCGCCGCTTCATGCCGCTCCAGAAAATCGACCACCCTGTTAACGGAATCCGTAATATCCAGCCACCCTGTGCCGATGACCAGTTCGGGATTGAGCGGCTCTTCATAGGGGCTGTCTATCCCGGTAAAGTCGGGGAGTTCTCCGGCGCGCGCCTTGCGGTACAACCCCTTGGGGTCTCGTCGCTCGCAGGTCTTGAGGTCGCACTCAACGTATATTTCCACGAATTCACCCTCCTCGAAAAGGGCGCGAACCCTGTCCCGGTCCTCCCGGTAGGGTGAGATGAACGCCGCAAGGACTACCACACCCCCATCGACAAACAGTTTGGCCACTTCCCCGATGCGCCGGATGTTTTCCCGGCGGTCGTTTTCGGAAAACCCGAGGTCTCCATTGAGACCATGACGGACATTGTCTCCGTCAAGGATATAGGTATACCATCCCTTATTGAAAAGAACTTCCTCCACTCGATGGGCAAGGGTTGACTTCCCTGAACCGGAAAGCCCGGTAAACCAGAGTACCATTGAACTGTGGCCGTTACGCTGCCGGTAATCACTTTTCGTCAACCGGCGCTCGTACCAGGTTATGTTCGTGCTTCGTTTTTGCACTTTAATCTCCGAGCTGCGGCTAGGGTAGGAACTGCAATTGTCCGTAGCCCGTCTAGATGTTTTTCAGGTCGTTTTTGAGGAAGGAGCAGATTCGGCCATTGACCTCGGATAAAACGCCAAAGGTCTTCATTGTGGATGATTCTCTCTACAACCGTAATCACAGCAGGAAAGTGGAACTGCTGTGACGAACTCCGACGGGTAAGTTTTGCTGAAGCGCTAACCTTGCTATTGGGACTCTTCCAGGAAGGACTCAAGGGAATTCCAGTTTCTGTGGTAGTACGGATACAGGCGCTCCTGGATTCCTTCCTCGCCGGTGTCCCGGCCATCATGCGCCGGACAATGCATATTCCAGCATGCAAATACAGATAACTATTAGTCAAAACAACTCGTTACCACCGATTACATCGATGCGAAAGTTGAGATAACTATTTAAAATCAAAAAAGAAGATTAGCCATGTGTAACAAAAAGTCCTCCCTTTGTCAATCTCCACGTTGACACGAAATGAAGCGGGACTTTTATATTTGCTCTTAACCCGACTACAGAATTGTTCGATGAATATCTGGACAGGCGAAGCTGTCTCAGATCATCAGAAAGGAACCGCGATCTCTGGTCCCCATGCTTCAGCGTAGGAACCCATGCTGTGACGCTGCAGCGTCGTTTTTGCCCGGTGTTATAGCGCTGTAACTCCATGGCGCACAAACGCGTTCCATTGCCTTTCAGATTTATGCGCAATTTTCCAGCCGGACAATGCCTTGGTTAAGCAAATCATGGCGAGGATCAACTCAATTTCCCACCCCTGAGCGGTAGTGCGGGTCGGGTTGATCGTCATGCATCTCCCATTTATCCCTTCACCCTGTCCAATATCCCTGCAGCCAAAAGCGGCAGCATGATCTCATGGTGGCCGGTGATCGCGTACCCTCGGCTCGCGCCGGAGGTGGGTCGCTTTACCACGTTCTGCAAGGGCCGGTAGTGCTGCTGCATGTCGAAGTTGGCGGTGGTGAACCGGTCCACCCGGTGTCCGAGGTTCTGGGCAATGGAGAGCGCCTTGAGAAATACTTCAGGGAGGATGACCGCGCTCCCCATGTTGAGGAATACCCCGCCATCGCCGAGTTCGCTGACCACCGCTGTCAGGAGCCGGAAATCGGTGAAGCTGGCAGCGCCGATAACGGCCCCGTCCGCTGCGGGGTGCTGGTGGATGATATCGGTGCCGAGCGCCACGTGGACCGTTACCGGGATTTCCCTTTCCACACACGCCGCCAGGAGGCTCAAGTCACGATGGGGATTATTGTTGTCGATGATAAAACGCCCCACAGCCTCGCCATAACCCAGCCCCCGTTCGACTCCCCGTTTAAGGGCGAAGTTGATGTCGCGCCCGGTCTCCTCCGCCATCCCGAAATGCCCTTCGTGCAGCACTGCCCCGACATCCTCGCTGGTCTCGCCGATCAGGGAGATTTCGTAGTCATGGATGGGGCCGGCTCCGTTCAAGGCTACTGTAGTAATTATACCAGCTTCGATAAGATTTTTCAATACAGGCTGCAGTCCACATTTTATTACATGCGCCCCCATGGCCATGATCACCGGTTTTTCC
>JBGPID010000038.1:0-13620 GCA_041484725.1 Geobacteraceae bacterium
GAAAGGAGGAAATAGACGATACGCTGGGACTCCAGCAGGCAGTACATGACGGTGGCAAGGCGCTCCCTCTGGCCGGAATCTTTGGCCAGGGCCCAGGGGGCGGTCTCGTCGATATATTTATTGCCGGCGGAGACGACCTCCCAGATGTTCTGCAGCGCCTTGCTGAAGGCCAGTTCTTCCATGTTCGTCTCGACCTGGGCAACCATGGCTTCGGTCCTGGAGCGGTAGGTACGGTCGATCTCCTGCAGATCCCCCGGCTCATGGACCTGACCTGCGAAATATTTGTGGACCATGGCGGTGGAGCGGTTCAGCAGGTTCCCAAGATCGTTGGCAAGGTCGGAGTTTATCCGCTGGATAAGGGCGGAGTGGGAGAAATCCCCGTCGAGACCGAAGGGGACCTCGCGCAGCAGGAAGTAGCGGACCGCGTCTACCCCGTATCTGTCGATCAGCATGTTGGGCTCGACCACGTTCTGCAGGCTTTTACTCATCTTCTGCCCCTCCACGGTCCACCAGCCGTGGGCGAAGACCTTCCTTGGGAGCGGCAACCCCGCGGACAAAAGGAAGGTCGGCCAATAGACCGTATGGAAGCGGAGGATGTCCTTGCCGATGAGATGGACATCCGCAGGCCAGAACTTGCCGAAATTCTCCCCCTCTTCGGGATATCCCAGTGCCGTGATATAGTTTGCCAGCGCATCGAACCATACGTAGATTACATGCGCGCCATTCTCCGGGACCGGAATCCCCCACTGAAACGTGGTACGCGACACGGAGAGGTCCCTTAAGCCTTCTTTGACGAATGATATGATCTCGTTTCGCCGCGATTTGGGCTGAATGAACTCCGGGTTGGCCTCGATGTGGGCCAGTAGCTTATCCTGGTACTTGCTCATGCGGAAGAAAAAGGACTCTTCCTTCAGTTTTTCGGTGGGGCGGTTGCAGTCGGGGCAGTTCCCGTCGATGAGCTGGGTCTCGGGCCAGAAGGTCTCGCAGGGGGTGCAGTACCAGTCCTCGTATTCTCCGAGATAGATGTCGCCTTTAGCCAGAACATCAGCGAACAGGTGGGCGACCCCTTTCTTATGACGCTCCTGGGTGGTGCGGATGAAGTCGCTGTAGGAGATGTCGAGCTTTTCCCAGAGCGCCTGAAAACGCTTCACTACCCGGTCGGCCAGTTCCAGGGGGGTTTCCCCTGCGGCGTTGGCGGCCTTTTCCACCTTCTGCCCGTGCTCATCGGTACCGGTGAGGAAAAAGACCTCATACCCCCTGATCCGCTTGTAACGGGCCAGAACGTCGGCGGCCAGGGTGGTATAGGCATGACCGATGTGGGGCACATCATTGACATAGTATATGGGAGTGGTGACATAAAAGGTGCGGCTCATCGTGTCTCCTTTTTATCCTTGTCCCTGGTCTCCGAACGGCGCTCCTTCGGGGCCTTGACATTTACCGCCGGACTCTCCTTCGGCGGCTTTTTTAGACGGTCCGTGATATTCTCCGGTTTAATATCATCACCCTTGATAACAACTTCTTGATTATCGTCTGTCTTAACGGTCACGGTACCATCGAGGACATTCAACTTTATAACTTCTCCATCGACACCGCCGCACTGCACCCGTTTGCCGCATTTGGGAAGGCACTTTCTGAGGGTGCAATATGTCTCGTATTCATATCCCAGACAACAGAGGAGTCTGCCGCACTGACCGGAAATCTTGGTGGGATTAAGCGCCAGGCTCTGTTCCTTGGCCATCTTGACCGAAACCGGCTCGAATTCCCGCAAGAAAGAGGAACAGCACAATTCTCTCCCGCAGATTCCGATCCCCCCCACCATCTTGGCTTCGTCCCGGACGCCGATCTGGCGCATCTCGATCCGGGTGCGGAAGGCGTGGGCAAGGTCCTTGACAAGTTCCCGGAAATCGACCCGGCCGTCAGCGGTGAAATAAAAGATGGCCTTGCTGCCGTCGAAGAGATATTCGACCCGGACCAGCTTCATCTCCATCCCCCGCTCCTTGATCTTGGCCAGGCAGAAGTCGAACGCCTCCTTTTCCCGCGAGGCGTTGCGGAGAGCAGCCTCAAGGTCCTCGGGGATGGCCTTCTTCAGGACTGTTTTCAATACTTCCGGGAGATCCGCTGCGGAGTATTCAAGGGGACCGATAACCACTGTAGCTATGCTCCGACCGCGCTCGGTTTCGACGATCACTTTATCACCGGGATGCAGGTCGAGGTTGCCGGCATTGAAATCGTACAACTTTCCCGCGGTATGAAATTGAACCTTGACGACTTTCAGCAAAAATTACCTCCATATGTAGTTGAACAGCGTACAGTTGAACAGAGAACAGTTTTCCGCCCCCGTCTCTGTTCAACTGTTTAACTGTTTAACTGTTCAACTGTTCAACTGTTCAACTGTTCAACTGTTCAACTGTTTAACTGTTTAACTGTTTAACTGATGCTCCGCCAGCCTCATGAACAGGACCTCCAGCGCCAACCGCGGATTGACATTGCTTAAAATGGCGCGCCTGGTTTCGGCAACGTGGCTGATCCTTTCCATGATATGTCCCCCGGAGAAACAGGTGGTCTCCCGTTCGAGCAAGGGGAGGAGGTCAGAGTTTACAACCTCCGTGCTCCCGCCGTGCAATAACAGTGCGTCACGCAGGAAAGCCGTCAACAACTCCAGCAGTTCCAGGGCATTTTCCTTGTCCCCGGCCAACTCTTCGGCGATGGCAAAGAGGGGAGTTATATCATCCAGGGAGAGGGAGCTTATTCTTTCCAGAAAGCTCTTCCTCTCCTGGAGGGCCGTATCTTCGCCTATCTCGATGGCCTTCCGCATGCTGCCGCCTGCCAGGGCGGCGACCAGGCGGGCAGCCTCAGGTTCGGTCCCATTTTCGCGCAGAAGGGTCGCGATGGTTGCCTCCGGCAATGCGGCAAAATGGAGGCGCTGGCAGCGTGAGAGGATGGTGGGAAGAACGCTGCCGGGGTTGGCGGTGATAAGGATCAGAAGAGCGTTTCCCGGCGGTTCTTCAAGGGTTTTGAGCAGGGCATTGCCGGCCGCTGGATTGAGCCGATCCACCGCATCGATGATACATGCCTTTTTCGGCGCTTCGAAGGGACGAAAGGAAAGGTCTCTTTGCAACTCCCTGATCTGGTCGATCTTGATATAGCCGCCGTCCGGTTCCACCAGATGCAGGTCAGGATGCTGCATGCAGGCGATCCTGCGGCAGGATGGGCAATGGCCGCAACCCGCGCTTTGCCCACAGAAAACGGCCTCGATAAAGGCAAGGGCCGTCTTCTTTTTGCCGCATCCTTCGATGCCGTCAAAGAGATAGGCATGGGCGATCCTCCCCGTTGCCAGTGAACGGCCGAGCACGGCGATACAGCTATCCTGTCCCAGAATGCCGGCGAAAGGCATGGTTAAAACCCCGTGAAGGGTGAAGGGTGAAAAACAATCTTTGGAATTTATCTTGTCACCAGTTACCCGTTACCAGTTAATTTCCTAGAATCCTCTCAAGAACGGTGGCGGCAATGGCCGTCTCCGTCTCCGGGATATCTGCCGTGGCGTCGATGACCACGAATCTTTCAGGTTCCTGTCGCGCCAGTTCCAGATAACCATCCCGGACCCTTTGATGGAACTGCAGCGATTCCAGCTCGAAGCGCTCCTCCCGTGCTCCCGATGCGCTGTTGATCCGGGAAATGGCCCGCCCGAGCCCTGTTTCGGCCGGACAGTCGAGAAGAACGGTCAGATCGGGGCGGATGCCGCCCGTTGCCAGGAGATTGAGCTGGTTGATGACCGCAAGGTCGAGCCGCCTGCCATAACCTTGATATGCTATGGTGGCGTCGGTGAAACGGTCGCAGAGGACGATCCCGCCCGCTTCGAGCGCGGGCGCGAGCAATTCGCGCACATGCTGGGCGCGTGCCGCCGCATAAAGGAGAAGTTCGGTCAGCGGCATAATGGCGCGGTTGTCCGCATCGAGAAGAATATTCCGGATCTGATCGGCGATGGGGCAGCCTCCCGGTTCCCTGGTGATCGTCACCGGATGGCCGCCGAATTCCAGCCTTCTGGCCAAAAGCTGCAACTGGGTGGTTTTACCGCACCCCTCGATCCCTTCGAAAGTGATGAAACAAGCCATGAAACCGCTCCATAAGCTCCTAAAAAAATTAATTATATGGGAGGGTTGGTAATTAATCAAGACAAAATCCTGAGAATCAAGCATATCTGTTGATATACTCGGGTTGATTGGCTATACTGAAAACGATTTCCATGATATTAACCGGACCATCAGGCGTGACAATGGATGACACTTATAACGACATGCTCCGTGAACTGGAAACCATCATCGGCTATACATTCATTGACCGGCGGATTCTTCATGAGGCCCTGACCCACCGGTCATTTGTCAACGAGGCTGGAGACAGGTCGGTGAAGGACAATGAACGGCTGGAATTTTTCGGTGACGCGGCGATAGATTTTTTCCTGAGTGATCAACTGATTGAGCGCTTTCCCGACAGCCGTGAAGGGGACCTGACCAGGATCAGGGCTTCCCTGGTGGATGAAGAGAGCCTGGCGCAGTTAGCCTTACAGCTTGATCTCGGCAGATACCTGCGATTGGGTCGTGGGGAGGAAAAAAGCGGCGGCAGGGGGAAGAAGTCGATTCTTGCCAACGCCTATGAAGCGCTGTTTGCTGCAGTATATCTGGATGGCGGCGCAGGGGAGGTCCAACGTCTGGTGGAGGCCCATTTTGTGCCGCTCATGGAGAGGCATGCCGCTGGCACGCTTTCCAGCGATTACAAGACAGAGTTCCAGGAACTGGCCCAGGCCCTGTATGGCGAAACACCTCGCTATCTCCTGAAGGAGACCGCCGGCCCGGACCATGACCGGGTTTTTACCGTGGAAACCTTCGTTGCCGGACAATGTCTTGGCGAGGGGAGCGGCAGGAGCAAAAAGGAGGCCGAGCAGGCCGCCGCCCGGATCGGTGCGGCCCGGCTCAGATCGGTCGCGGCGGACAGAGATCGATGAAGCCTTTGATCGTCCCTTTTTTCATTCCCCACCAGGGTTGTCCGCATCTGTGCGTTTTCTGCAATCAGGTAAAAATTTCCGGAGAGGGGGGTGATATCCCCAATGTCGGCGAGCTTCTCGACAGGATTGCCGCCTATCGCGCCTCAGGCAGGCGTAAAACCGTGGAGGTCGCATTCTACGGCGGGACTTTCACCACTCTGCCCCGACCGGTGCAGGAGCGGCTCCTACTGCCCCTGCAACCGCTGGTTGCCAGGGGAGAAATCAATTCCATCCGGGTTTCCACCCGGCCCGACGCCGTTGATTCGAAATCCGCTGAATTCCTCGTGGAGATGGGGGTGGGGACCGTGGAACTGGGTGTCCAGTCCATGGATGATGATGTCCTGACCCTTGCCGGCCGGGGGCATACCGCTCTCCACACGGTTGAGAGCTGCCGCACTCTGCGGAACGCAGGGGTTGCGGTGGGGATGCAACTGATGCCGGGATTGCCCGGAGACACGGAGGAAAAGGCGCTGGCGTCGCTGGATCGCGTCCTGGCACTCCGGCCTGATTTGCTGCGGATCTATCCCACCCTGGTAATCGCCTGGACTAAGCTTGCAGCTCTGTACCGGACCGGCAGCTATACACCGCTCACCCTTGCCGAAGCGGTCCGGCTCTGCAAAATCATGCTGCATGCAGCGCTGGCGGCCGAAGTAAAGGTGATCCGGATCGGTCTGCAGCCGACCAGGGAGCTGGAATCCAGCGGAACCATTCTGGCCGGGCCGTACCATCCAGCCTTCCGCCAACTGGTTGAATCGGCGCTCTGTTATGACCTGCTTGACAAACTGACCGGAGGAATTCCAGCTGCTGCGCCGGTGACCGTCAGTTGCGCCCCCTCCAGGATTTCCGATATCACCGGGCAAAGGCAAGGCAATCAGGAGCGGCTTCTCCGCGAGCGGGGGGTGAGGATCGCTGCCGTCAAGGCAGACCCGACTCTCTCCCCCCTGGAAATTCTGGTGCAAACCGGACAGGAAATAAAGAGAGGAAATATAATGCACGACCTGGACTATTACGAGGAGGGGGGCTCCCATGGCCGATAGCCCGTTCCGCTCCGGTTTTGTGTCGATTATCGGTCGCCCCAACGTGGGGAAATCGACCCTGCTTAACCGCATACTCGGGGAGAAGATCGTCATCACCTCGGACAAGCCACAGACCACCCGCAACCGCATCAAGGGGATCCACAACATCCCGGGGGCCCAGATTATTTTTATCGACACCCCCGGTATCCATCGGGCAAAATCGCTTCTCAACAGATACATGGTGGAGGAAGCACTGGCATCCATCAGGGAAGTGGATCTGATCCTCTTTCTTGTGGAGGCCGATTCTGCTGACGGGAGTCGGGAAGCGCAGGTCCTTGAAATTCTTGCCGCTACCAGGGCACCGGTCATCCTGGTACTGAACAAGATCGATCTGGTGGCGAAAGATCTCCTGCTGGAGAGGATTGCCGGTTACGCACGACTTTTTCCCTTCAAGGAAATCGTCCCCGTTTCCGCCTTAAGCGGGGACGGGGTCGAACATCTGGTGGAGTGCGCGTCCCTCTATCTCCCGGAAGGGCCGCTCTATTTCCCGGACGACATCCTGACCGATGTTCCGGAACGGTTTATCGTGGCGGAAATTATCCGGGAAAAGATCTTCCGCCTGTGCCACGACGAGGTTCCGTATTCCATAGCGGTGGAGATTGAGAGCTTCAAGGAGCGCCCGGACGGCACACTCATTGCCATTGGGGCGGCAATCAACGTCGAGAGGGATTCCCAGAAGGGGATCATTATCGGCAAAAGAGGGACGATGCTGAAAAAGATCGGAATGGCGGCCCGCCTGGAGATCGAGCAGCTTCTGGACACGCGGGTTTTTCTTGAGCTCTTTGTGAAGGTCCGTCGGGACTGGAGCGAAAATCCGCATATTTTGAAGGAGATGGGGTACGAATGAAATCGTTCGCTGCCCTCACAGGTAGAGGTAGAGGTAAAGGTAAAGAAAATCATTTTAATACTCTACCTTTACCTTTGCCTTTACCTGATTTCAAGGTGTTAACATGAGACCTATTGTCGCCATAGTGGGGCGGCCCAATGTGGGGAAATCGACCCTTTTCAACCGGCTGATCGGACGACGTAAGGCGATGGTCGATGACATGCCTGGGGTAACCCGTGACCGTAACTACGGTAACGTCAATCGTTTCGAGGTCCCCTTTATCCTTGTTGATACCGGCGGCTTCGAGCCGGAGACCTCCGACCGGCTCCTCCAGCAGATGCGGGAACAGTCGCGACTGGCTATGGACGAGGCGGACGTCATCCTCTTCGTCATGGACGGCAGGGAAGGTCTGACGCCGGCAGACACGGAGGTGGCGGAGATGTTGCGCCGGGCGGACAAGCCGGTCTTCTATCTTCTGAACAAGGTTGACGGCGACCGGCATGAGGCGGCAATAGGTGATTTTTACGCGCTCGGAGTGGAAGCGCTCTTTACCATCTCAGCCGAACACAACCGCGGCATTGGCGACCTGCTGGAGGCGGTGGTTGCGGCGCTCCCCCTGAAGGGGGCCGTTGAAGCGGATGAAGAGGTGACTAAAATAGCCGTGGTGGGGCGGCCCAATGTGGGAAAGTCGTCACTGGTCAATCGCCTGCTCGGCTATGAAAGGGTGGTGGCGAATCCTACCCCCGGCACCACCAGGGATAGCGTCGATACCTGTTTCACCTGTAACAGGAAACACTACATGCTTATCGACACGGCCGGGATCAGACGTAAAGGGAAGACCACCGAGAAGATCGAAAAATACAGCGTGATGGATGCCCTGCGCAGCATCGAGCGGGCCGATGTTGCGCTCATCGTCATCGACGCCGCACAGGGGGTGACCGAGCAGGACGAGAAGATCGCCGGTTATGCCTATGAGGCGGGCCGCGCCTGTATCTTCGTTGTCAATAAGTGGGATACCCTGCAAAAGGACAACTCTACCATAGGCACTTTTGTGGAGAGCATCAGGACGGAATTCAAATACCTCCCCTTTGCCCCCATCGTCTTTGTCTCGGCGCTGACCGGTCAGCGGATCGGCAAGATCATGGCCGAGGTGGATAATGTCATGGCCCAGTACACAAAAAGGGTGACCACCTCCGAACTGAACCGGGTATTTTCCGAGGCCACTGAAAGACACCATGCGCCCCTGTTTCAGGGGAGGCGGGTTAAGTTCTACTACGCCACCCAGGTGGGGACAAAGCCGCCAACCTTCGTCATCTTTACCAACAGGCCGGAGGGGATCCATTTTTCATATGAGCGTTACCTTGTCAACAGTTTCCGGGAGGCCTTCGATTTTACCGGTACGCCATTACGCCTCATGTTCAGAGGGCGGGAACGGTGAAGTGGCGTGTCATTAACAAGTGCAAATTTCTTTACTTAACTTCTGCTATGGTTTATTATGATTGACCATTTGCACATCTTTTCGATGGGTTAGAGTGCTGTAATATGAGTCTTGTCGGCAATTTAGAAGATCTGGGTCTTGGCGAGATCATGCAGATAGTAAGTCTGAGCCGGAAGTCGGGAATTCTCATCCTGCACAGCCAACGGCGCGAAGGACGGATTGTTTTTCGCCAGGGAGAGGTGATTCAGGCCACATCACCACTCTATCGATCGAGTCTGGGAGATGTGCTGGTCCGCAAGGGACTCGTCAATAAACCCACTCTGCAACATGCCCTTTCCATCCAGGAAGAAGAGGGTTTCAAGGAGAGGCTTGCAACAATCCTGGCCAACCGTTTTAACATTCCCCTCGAAACCATCGAAGAAGTGATCCGCGAACGGATAGAAACCGTTGTCTATTCGTTTTTTAACTGGACCGAGGGGACCTTTGGTTTTGAATTGCATGACAATGTTGAATTTGTAGATTCCATAGATATGGACCCCATGCAATTTACGCTGGATCAGGGGTTAAGTCCCCAGTTTCTGGCCATGGAAGGCTCCAGGCTAATCGATGAAAGGCGTCATCGTGGCGAAGGTATAGATGAGGGGAATGACTTATCGTGTGAAACCACTGCTCCCGAAGAAAACGTGGATATTGCCTTTAATTTACTGGAGACGCCAGGGACCCTTGCTCCTTCGCGGAGTGCCGCTGAAACGGAGGAGAAACCCGTGCTCGTGGTGGTAGACGACAATGCCACTGCCCGCGAAGCCCTTGTTCAATCTTTACAGGGGAACGGTTATGAAGTCTACCCGTTTGCCGGGAGCGAAGGTTCCCTGCTGAAGCTCGGTGCTCTCCACCTCGACGGGCGGCGACCTCTGGCCCTGATTGACCTGATCATGCCGAAAATGGACGGAACCGGCATGCTGGGAGGGGTGGAATTGCTCGAACTGATAAAAAACACCTTTCCGGATATTCCTGCGCTGGCGATGGCCGACTGCCATAACAGCGAGGCTGAGAGGAAAGTACGGCAGTTGGGATTTCCGCTCATCATGAAGCCGCGCAAGAACGATATCAGCGATAGTGCTTTGCTGAAGATTTTTGTCAGCAGGCTCTTGTCGGAACTCGATCAGGTAAAGTCCGGCGGCGGCACCTTCGAATGTTGCGAGAATGTAAATCTGGGTGACGAATTGCGCCTGGAGATGGGCGAAGAGCCCGCTCCATCCCCCGCTCCGGTGGTCCAAAGCGCGGGCATAACGCTGCTCAGAGGGATGCTCGAGGAGTTGAACAATCCGGCTTTGGGAGGCGGCATAATCCTGTTGGTGCTTCGCTTCGCCTCTGAATTCATGAACCGTGCCGTAATTTTCATCGTCAGACAGGAAGAGATCGTGGGTTTGGGGCAGTTCGGCATAAATGACAATTGCGGGTCGGCTGACTCGATAGTAAGAAACATGAAGATCTCCAGAGGAGAAGATTCCCTTTTCACCCGGGTTATCGAAACCCAGAGCTCCGTAAAAATCGCGCCTGACGATGGAGTGTGGACCCGCTATCTTCTAGGGAAGCTCGGCGACTGTGTGCCGACCGAACTCTTTGTCGGGCCGATAGTCAGCGAGGGTAAGGTGGTAGCCCTTTTATACGGAGACAATCTCCCCGGGAACAAACCGATCGGTGACACGGAGGCACTGGAAATTTTCCTTTCTCAAGCGGGACTGGCCATGGAAAAGGCCATTCTGGAACGCAAACTCAAGGTTAGAAGCATGGAGGGGATGTGAAGAAAATACTGATTACCGAGGATTCACCAACCATGCGTTCTCTCCTGATCTCGACCATCGAAGCCCTGGAAGGATATGTTATAGTCGAAGCGGCCAGTGGCTTCGAAGCATTGCGGCTTTTGCCCAGGGAAAAGGTGGACCTGATCATAACCGATATCAACATGCCCGACATAAACGGCCTCGAACTTATCAGCTATGTCAAAAACAATCCCCATTACCGGGACATCCCGCTCTTCATAATCTCTACCGAAAGCAGTGAAAGAGACATGGAAAAGGGTTTGGCACTCGGCGCGGATGAATACCTGACAAAACCGTTTAATCCGCTGAAGCTGCACGAACTGATTATTAGGTATATTGGATAAAGGCAGACTGAAGGCTGAAGGCTCAAGGAAAAGACAAAATACTTCTTATCATACCTTCAGTCTACAGCCTTCAACCTGATTTGACAGAGATTTTATGACCGATACCAACGACAATATGGGTAAAGCGGTAAAGGATTTTCTGGCGGAGGCCGAGGAGATCATCGATAAGTTGAGTCTCGATCTGGTCGGCCTCAGTGATTATCCCGAAACCGAGGAGTGCAACCCTGAGCTGATTAACTCCATTTTCCGCGGCGTTCATTCCCTGAAAGGGCTTGCCGGCATGTTCGGCTTCACCGATCTTGCGGAGCTTGCTCACAATCTGGAAAACCTCCTTGATTCTCTGCGTCTCGGCAGAGTCATGTTAAGCCAATCCATAATAAGTGTTCTGTTTGATTCCATGGATCTTCTCGGGACTCTTGTACGTGATGCAGGTGTTGACGGCAGTGAGGAGCACAATATTGCCCGCTCTGTAGAGAGGATAAATTCCTGCATCGTCATGAACGCTCCGGCGGAGCCGGAATCGCCCCTGGCGAAGCTCGGCCTTTCCAAACAGGCGCTGAATACCTTGACCGAATACGAGGAACACAGGCTCCTGGAGAATATCAAGAAGAGACGCAACATTTACTCGGTCCGCGCATCCTTCACCCTTGACACCTTCGATCAGGAGCTTGCTGAATTGACGGAGCTTCTGAAAACATGCGGCGAAGTCATCAGCACCCTGCCGAGCCCTGGAGGAGGCATAGAGTTAACCATAGATTTTGAAATACTCTACGGCTCGGATAAGGAGACGGCTGCGATTGCAGCCATGATGGACCGGGAAAATGTCACCATCACGCAACTGGGGATCGCGGCTGCTAAGGAGGAACCTGTCGCCACCCTGGAAGTGGAAACGGCGACGGAGTACACGGCGGACTCCACGTTGACCGCCAAGAGCTTCAGCCGGACGGTGCGGGTGGATATCGGCAAGCTCGACGAACTCATGAACATCGTGGGCGAACTGGTGCTCTCCCATTCGATGATTGCCGACCTGGCAACGCGAATGAAGCGGGACGGCTCCTCGGCCCTTGCCGGTGATCTAGCCAAATCAGCCAAGGTTCTCGAGCGAAAGCTCTCCGAACTGCAAAAAGGGGTCATGGACATCCGTATGATCCCGATCGGGCAACTCTTTGAGAAGATGTCGCGCATTGTCCGCAAGCTTTCCCGCGAACAGGGGAAAAAGGTGGAACTGAAACTTTCCGGCGTCAATACCGAACTGGACAAGCTGATCATTGAGGATATCTCAGATCCGCTGATGCATCTCATCCGCAACGCCATTGACCACGGCATCGAGCTTCCCGCGGAACGGGTCCGGGCCGGCAAGGACGAGAAGGGGACCATCCGGCTTTCCTCCTATCAGAAAGGAAATCATGTCGTGATCGAAGTTGAGGACGACGGCCGGGGGATCGATCTTGCAAAAGTGAGGCGCAAGGCCCTGGAGAAAGGCCTCATCACCAGCCTTGAGGCAGTTTCGGACCGGGATGCCATGGATCTCATCTTTATTCCCGGTTTTTCCACCAGCGAAGAGGTCAGCAATGTTTCCGGACGCGGTGTCGGCATGGATGTGGTAAGAAACAATATCGCCGCTGTTTCCGGCATGGTGGATGTAGAAAGCCATTACGGCAGCGGCAGCCGGGTGATCATCAATCTCCCCATCACCCTTGCGATCATAAAGGCGCTGATCATCGCTTCCGCAGGAAGAACATATGCAATTCCCATCACCTCGGTGCTGGAAACCATGATGATTGAGGAGAGGGACATTCTTACCGTTGAAAGGAAAGAAGTGATCCAGCTGCGGAAAACCACCCTGCCGCTTTTGCGGCTGGGGGATTTTTTCGGAATCGAAGGGACCGCGGACCTGCTGAAAAGTTCCTATGTGGTGGTTGTGGGGGTGGCGGAGAAACGTCTCGGCATACTGGTCGATGACCTGCTCTGTCAGCAGGACATCGTCATCAAGTCCATGGGCGAAACATTCAAGCGATGTAAAGGTATCTCCGGCGCTGCCGATATGGGGGACCAGCGGACGATTCTTGTCCTCGATGCGGGTGGAATTATCAACGAGGCAACGCGGGGAAGCGCATAAAGGCAGAGGACAGTTGAACAGTAGCCAGTTAAACAGTAAATACTCCGCTTTGTTTAACTGTTTACTGTTTAACTGTTTAACTGTTTAACTGCTTAACTGTTTAACTGTTTAACTGGAGTTCCATGTATAAAGAGTTCTACGGTCTCAAAGAGAAACCTTTCAGCAAGACTCCCGATCCCCGTTTTCTTTATCTGAGCGCCGGACACAGGGAGTCCCTGGCGCGCCTGCAGTATGTGGTTGAAGAGCGTGAACTCGCCCTGTTGACCGGTGACATCGGCTGCGGCAAAACCACCATCTCCCGGGCGCTTATGGATTCGATGGGGGATGCCTACCATTTCTGCTTCATCTTCAATCCGCGGTTGACGGGCCTTGAGCTGTTACGTGTGATAGCCAGGGGTCTGACGGTGGCAACACCTTCTGTCGGTAAGGACGAGTTGCTGAGGGAGATCACCGAAGCACTGTACCGGTTCCATAATGAAAAGTGCTGTCCCGTTATAGTTATCGACGAAGCACAGATGATCCCGGATCGTGATATTTTTGATGAAATCAGGCTTCTGACCAATTTCCAGCTGGACGACAAAAACCTGCTCTCCGTCATCATCATGGGCCAGCCGGAACTTCGCAGAACCCTGGCCGAGCCCATCTACGAACCGTTCAGACAACGGATAGCCATTAATTACCATCTGTCCCCGCTTAATCTGGAGGAGACCCTGGAATATCTGGATTTCAGAATGGAAGTGGCCGGCGGAAGCGCCGGGCTGTTTTCCCCCGATGCCGTGCAGCGGATATACGAATTTTCCGGAGGGGTGCCCCGGAAGATCAATGTTATAGCCACCAATGCCTTGCTTGAAGGCTTCGGGAGGGATGCAGCCTGGATTGACGCCGCCATTATCGAAGAAATGGCCGATGAGCTGAAGATATGAACAGATCACAAAGTTGAGCGCTCCCGGTAGAAC
>JBGPID010000039.1:0-13548 GCA_041484725.1 Geobacteraceae bacterium
AGGATGCGGCGGGCAACCTCTCGGCCGTTGTAAATGCCAAAATCACCCTGGACAACATAGGGCCGGCGCTCACCATCACCACCACCCTCCCCGACACCACCAGTCTGACCAGTAAGGAGATCGCTGGAACCAAGGAGGCCAACGCAGACGTAAACATCAGCCTGAACGGTAATTCGATTAGCGCAATTACCCAGACCCATGCCGGCACCACCTGGAAGGCGACGGTTGGAACTTTTGATGTAGGGGACAACGACATTGTCGTCACGGCAACCGATCCTGACGGGAACGTAACAACCAAAACCCTCACCATCACCAATGCGCCTTTCACCGCTGCCGATCTGCAGGGGACCTGGCGTATTGTCAGCGCCGGCGTTAATGACACCAGCGCCTGGACCAGGTACGGCTCTATGACCTTTGGCGCCTCAGCCAATATCATCTCCGGCGAATACCCCCTGTTAACTTACATCAGCGGCAATCTCACTCTTGAGCCCACAGGAACCACTGGAACCATCACCGGCGGCACCATCATCCAGAGTGAAGGAATAAATGATACGCTTACCATTAGCCAGGGCGCAATGGACATCAACCGCTCCATGTTAACTCTGCTGGTGGCCGATACTGCGGGCAACAAGGAGATGCTGACGGCGGTAAAGACCGGCAGCGGCTTCACTCTGTCGGACATTGTCGGCAAATGGTATATGTATGACGTAACAGCTGCTACTCCGACTTACTCCAGCATCGTCGGAATCGGGACCATGGTCTTTGCAGATAACGGCGATATTTCGTCAGGATCACTCACCGATACCTTTAAAAGCATTAACGGTTCAACCACCGTAAAAACCGTATCAACGTTCACCATAACGGGTTATATCACAGTGGCCGATGACGGCGGGACCGGCGGCCCTACCACGTTATACAACAACCAAGCATATTGGTCGGTCTATAACGATATGGGGCAAATGTCATCCCAGAAGAACATCTCCATCGTACGCTCTTCCGAGACCTACAGTGGTGCGTTCAGCAACAAGTTCATCCTGGTCAAGGATGGAGGCAGTTTCAGCATAGCCGACCTTAATGGAAGATGGTACATCGAAGCTATTACAAACAACACGGCAAGCTTCGGGATCTTTGGCGGCTATATGGACATCGCGGCCGGCAAGGTAATCGGCGGGCAAACTAGAAATGTCGACAATGAGATAACTAACATTACCGGCGGCACCCTCACCATAACCCCAGCCGGCACCGTTACCGGCAGCGTAATAACGTCCGACGGAACGCAAAGCATCACTGCCGGCAAGCTGGACAGCACCAAGAGTATCATGACAATCATGTCCGGAGACACACTGCTTATCGGATTTCAGCAACGCTGAAAAATCTCGCGGTGAACGGACGGCCGGGGGCGATCAGCCCCCGGCCTCCACACCACCGGGCATGCAGGTCCTCACGATGCGGACAGCGGAACCTTACGGTGGCATGACCAGATCCCCATCCCCTTTGAGAAACTTATAATAGACGGGTCAACTACGCTAATAGCACAAGAAATTCCTCATCTAGCTGAAATCAAGAAAGCATCAAATCCATTTCAAAACATCTCTTCTGCAAATTTATGCAAAATACTTCAGCAAAATGTTTACAGGCTAAGACAGACCTCCCAAAGGATATTAAAGTAAACATGTAAACCTTCTGGAGTATTTGACAACTAACGACAAGTGTGAACTGAAATTCACTTGAAACTAGTAGGATATCTTACAAGAGGAGGTAAAATATGCAGGCAAATATTCCTATTTCAGATTATATTGCCGCCGTCGCGGGGCTCGGCACAGCCTCTTATGCCTTGGTGGACAGTAGCAAGGCGGTATTGGGTGGGGTTTCAAACTGCGGTTTCTCTCATATTAAATGTGTTGTTACTAAATTTTTTCCTCAGGGCAGTCACAAAAAGGATCGTTCAAACCCACTCGCGCTTGGCGGGATTTTGGCAACTTTGAAAGCCAATTGGTTAAATGGGGTCGCACTTGCCGACCAGAAAGCTATTGCCAAGTCTTTGGTGAAATTGCGCCTCGATCCGGACAACGCCGGGCATCTTGCTAAGGTGACAGGGGTGGATTCGCAAATTCTTATCGACATTGCCAAAAAAATTTCCACCGGCACAGCATTGCTACAACAGGAGACAGACGTATTCGGTCGATTCGACCTAATCTTAACCGTACTTCTTGACGAGGGATATCAGAGGGCCGATCAGTCCTACCGCAACATATCTAAGGCCTGCGCTGCCGTGGTTTCGGTCGTTCTTGCCACCGTTGGCGGTTGGACCCTAGAAAGCGGCGCGTATTGGGGGACCAGTGATATGGGGGTGGCGATTCTTGCCGGTATCCTGGCGATGCCGTTAGCGCCGGTGTCAAAGGACTTAACGAGCGCCCTTACGGCTGGGGTCAAGGCCGTGCAACTTGTAAGGAAATAACCCGCCATGACATATTTTCTCGATCTTCGCGCTGAAAGCTGCGGCGGCAGCCCTGCCGCCGATGTAACGCCACGACTTGGGTGGAATCCCATCACCATTGCTGAGATGGTCGGGCAGATTCGTGGAAAGGATGTCCTGCTAGGCACTCACGGTTTCAACGTCAATAGGGAAGACGGCATCAACTCATTGTCCAACTGGGAAGGGATGCTGCAACTGGGTAGCTCCTCTCTGCTTTTCGGGGTGCTCTGGCCGGGTGATTCCAAATGGGCACCGGTAATTGACTACCCCTTTGAAGGTGATGAGGCGGTCATGAGCGGCCGTCTTCTTGGTCCGTTCCTGGATAAATATTTTGGTGATGCCGCGAGCCTATCGATAGTTTCCCACAGTTTGGGGGCGCGTATGGTGCTTGAGACCATTTCTCGGATGAACCGCCGGGTTCGGCGACTCGTTATTATGGCTGGGGCGATAGATGACAATTGCCTTACAGGCGAGTACCGAAACGCTGCAAAAAAAGTGGATAACATTTCCGTGCTGGCATCGCACGGTGACAATGTACTATCGCTTGCTTTTCCGGCTGGCAATTTCCTTGGCGGCATTATTTCATGCGGTCATCCATACTGGCACGCCGCTCTGGGCCGGGAAGGTCCGGCTGCTCCTTATCCAGTCAATATCCGTTCCGGCTGGCAGATACCAGATGCTTGGGATTATGGACATCTGGATTATCTTGCACAAATTACGGGAGTACCCCTTTCCTTGCCAGTGGATGTGCCTCTACCGCCACCACCGCCAACACCAAATAAACCAGCATGGTCAGCTGGGTTTGTTTCAACACGTTTCAGGTAGCGGCAGGATTTCCGATTACCTGTGTATCGACCTGGGTGGTTTGATCATATGGCGACGATGCAGTGAGGGTGTTTCCAATTATTTTAAAACGAACCATACCAGGGTCAGCCGTTGAAAAGAGAAAATTAAGCCATTGGAATCATATTATTCCTAATTCAAAGGATGACCCGGCCGCCGCAGTCTGGCCTGCTTTGGCGCAGGAGGCAGGTTGAAGACTGTTAGGAATAGAAGAAGATGCGCGATCACACAAAACTCAGGGAATTTGAATTTGCAGACGAGGTAACGCTTTTAATTTATCGAATTACAGAGGGGGAACCGCGGTCAGATTGGGGTTACGGGGATTCTCAATCCATTACTCCCCGCTTTTTCAACTCTTCCAAGACCAGGTCTATGACCTTCGGGATGGCGGCCTTTACTTCTTCGTTCATTTCAAGGGACCACGCATTGACTTCTTTCGGCTGGACGGCGATGATGATGGTTTCCGGCCTTTCCCCGGTCAGCGCGGTCATCTGCAGAACGTCCATGAGGCTCAGCTCATGAAGGGAGGTCTTCAGCTGGGTCATGAACTGCATATCCTCGGGCCTGAACCTGAAGATGGAGCCGGGCGTATCGCCCGCCTCGACCGCATCGATGAAGATAAGGAGGTCGGCCTCGTGGAAGTCGGGAATAAGCTGGTGGCTGACTATTCCCGCCTCGATCAGGGTGACGCTGGGGGGAAGGGGGATTTCACGGAGGGCGTTGATGACATGGACGCCAAAGCCGTCATCGGTTAAGAGAAGATTGCCGATACCCAGAATCAAAATATTTCGGGGAGGCGCGTTGGCGCCTCCCCGCATTTCATCAGCACAATTCATTGAAGTCTCTTTTAATAGCCGCTTGCCGCTAGCCGCTAGCCGCTTGCAGACAGTAGCCAGCTGCTAACTGCCAGCCGCTAGCCGCCGGTGTTAATGATCCACCGGAAGCTTGTTGCCGGTAAAGATCGAGGTAAAGCTCTCGTCCCGCTTTACCAGCGAGTTCATGACGCTCAGGTAGACGTGGATGAAAAAGAAGACGATGAAGCACCACATGATCAGGATGTGCGCTATCCGCGTGTAGGACTCGCCGCCCAGGAGGTGGTTCACCCAGTTGAACGGGCCGGGCGCCTGGATGAGGAGGAATATCTTGCCGTGGTAGATGGCGAACCCGGTTATTGCCGAGAGGAGAATCAGCACCGCAACCCCCAGATAGGCGTAGGCCTGGAGCGGATTGTACTTGCGGTATTTCTTGTGATCCTTCTTGAGGAAGAGGTACCACATCAGGATATCCGGAACGTTTACCAGGTTGCGCATGATCCCGAAATCCCTCCAGTCGGGGTCGAATCTGGAATTGAAGGCCATATAGACCCGGATCACAATGCCAATTATGAAGGCGTAGGCGGCTGCGAAATGGAGGAACCGCATGGTGGCCATGATCGTACTGTTAGGCCCACCAGAGATAAAGGGCCAGTGGATGAAGAAGCCGGTGAAGATGAGGATGACCATGGCCGCGACCCTCACCCAGTGTTCCGCGATGTAGGCGGCGTTCCACTCCCGTATAGGTTCGGGGGGCTTGGAGTATCCCGGCAGAAAGCCCCCCTCGCAAATGCACTTTTTATTTCCCATGTCGTCCTCCCTTAAGAGACCTTGAATTTCATGATCCGGTTGGAATCAGGATGGATCACGTGCACCGTGCAGGCAAGGCACGGATCAAAGGAATGGGCCACGCGAAGAACCTCGAGCGGTTTCTCCGCATTCTCAACGGAGATACCGACAAGGGCTGCTTCGAGAGGACCGCGCACGCCGTTGTCGTCACGGGGGGAGCAGTTCCAGGTCGAAGGCACAACGGCCTGGTAGTTCTTGATCTTCTTGCCTTCCACTTCGATCCAGTGGCCCAGCGCCCCGCGCGGTGCCTCCCAGAGTCCCGCGCCCTGGGCCTTGTCAGGTATTTCATAGCTGGTATAGACATCCGTTTTACCAGCCTTGAGGTTCTCCAGGAGGTCGAGTCCCCACTGGTACATCTCGTCCGCGACCAGCTTGCACTCCAGTGCCCGCGTTGCGATCCTGCCGAGGACGCTCATCAGGACCTGGGGTTTGCCGGCCTGGCCGAGCGCGGCCAGGGTATCGTTGGTGATCTTCTGCACGCCTTGGTGGCCGGAGGCGTAGGCCACCAGCATACGGGCGAGGGCGCCTGCTTCCATCGGCTGGCCGCCCAAGCGGGGGGCCTTTGCCCAGGTGTATTTCTTGTCGCCGTCGTATTCGGTGTATTCCGGGTCGGTAACGCCGCTGCTCGGGTTCTGAGGTTTGCCGTCCTTGTACCAGCCGTGGCCGGTATGCTCGAGAACGTCTTCGCGCTTGGCGTCATGCACCTTGGGGAAATCGGAGGCAAGCAGCATGCCGCGCGGCATGAAGCGTTTCTTCGGATCGAATGACGCGTCCTCGAAAACGCCCCAGGAAAGGTAATTGCCCGGACCTTTGCCGACGCCAGCCATATCGAGATAGTAGGGGGCGATGGCCAGGGTATCGGGGATGAATACGCTGTTAATCCAGTTCTGGAGTTCCTTAACACGGAACAGGTAGTTCTTCAGGTCGTCAACGGTCGGTACATGGGTAACGCCCCCCGGAGGGCTGGTCATGGTCATCGGCATTCTGCCGCCGAACATCGCGCTCACCTGGGAGGCCTTTGCCTGCATCTGGAGGGCTTCCAGGTAATGGGCGACGGCAAGGAGGTTCACATCGGGCGGCAGCTTGTATGCCGGATGGCCCCAGTAGGCATTGGCGAAGGGCCCCAGTTGGCCGGATTCGACAAACGCCTTGAGCTTGGCCTGGACTGCCTTGAGCGATGCCTCTTTGGGCTGCGCCTTGAGAGCGGAGACGACATCGACATAGTCAAGTGCGTTCAGCTGGTAGAACCAGAGGATGTGGGAGTGGACGAACTGCGCCCCCTCGATCATGTTTCTGATGATCCGGCCGCTGTCGGGAGGTTGCGCCTTGAAGGCCTCATCCATGCTCATGGAAGATGTGTGGCCGTGGGAGGTGGGGCAGACGCCGCAGATGCGCTGAACGATGTGCCAGGCGTCCCTCGGGTCCCTTCCCTTGAGGATGATCTCGAAACCACGGAAGAGCGTGCCGGTTACCCATGCGTCTTTTACCTTCCCCCCTTCGATCTCTACGTCGACCTTCAGGTGTCCTTCAATTCTTGTGATCGGGTCAATTGTAATCCTGGCCATTATTTGTCACCTCCGTCATCGTGTCCTTTGAATCTGCCCGCAGCCTTTGTCCCAAGGGCATGTATTGCCACACCTGCGACGGTCGCCGCGGCGGCAACCGCGCCAAGCGTGTCGGCGCCGAATTCAACGCCCCCAAGTCCCGGAATCTTGATGCCCGGGAGTGGCTGATAGAATCCGGCGAACTTGTCCACCCAGTTGCGCTCGGCGCAGCCGATGCAGGGACCGCCTGCCTTTACGCACCAGCTTGTCTTGGCGTTATACTGGACCTTCGGGCATAGCGCATTGGTGAGAGGGCCTTTGCATCCCATTTTGTACAGACAGTACTGGAGACCTTCTTCCTTGGAACCGAATTTTTCCACGAATCTGCCGGCGTCGAAATGGGCGCGCCGCTCGCAGTTGTCGTGAATGTTCTGGCCATAGTACATGACCGGTCTCCCCAGGCTGTCGAGCTCGGGGAGCTTGCCGATGAGGAGGTAATTGACGATCACGCCGCAGAGGAAATCGGGGTTGACCGGGCAGAGGTCCATATTAACGAGCGGTTTGCTGATGCCGAGCTTATCCAACGCCTTGCCGACACCGATAATCTGGGCGGGATTCGGGTTGCCTGCCGGGACGCCGCCGTCGGTGGCGCAGCTGCCTATGGCAATAACCGCCTCGGCGGGGCCAGCCATCTCCTTGAAGACATCGAGCATCTCTTTGCCGCCGATCTGGCCGAACCCTTTCTTGGTCGGGATGCCCCCTTCGATGATCAGGATGTAACCGCCCGCTTTCCTGGAACCTTCGAGCAGCTCGTCGACCTGCTTGCCGGCGGCAACCGTAATGGTTTCGTTGTAGTCGAGGCTGATAACATCAAGCAGCACATCGGCGGGACCGGGGTAGGTAGCCTTGATGAAGGACTCGGTACAGCCGGTATCGGATGCGAAGTTGAGCCATACGACCGGCTTCCTCTTGGCAGCTTTTTCCAGGGCCGCGGCAATCTTGGGGATGTGGAGCTCGGATAGGCCGAGTATCGCGGCGGTCGCGCCGCAGTACTTCAAAAAATCCCTTCTTTTGACACCACGGAACTCTAAAGCATCAAGAAACTGGTTACTTACTTCGTCTTTCTTTGCCATAAGCATCCTCCTTTTAAATTAACTGTTCGCCACAGTGTTAGCACTAAATACGGTGCACCCCTGTTACCGTATAAGTTGTACCCGGTGCTGCTTTTGTTAAAAATATCTTATTTTATTATCATGAAGATATTGAATTGTCAAAGAGATATTATGATCGAAAAAATAAATATGTCCAGAGCAAAAATTTGCAGGGTTGCATGGGCATTGGAAAAGACAAATGACAAGAATTATCTGCTCGAATTTCCCATCTGTTTGGTTACGAAAGGGCAAAAGATCCAGGTCTTGCAGGATGGTTCTTTGGCGTGTGGGTAAAGAGCGCCGGTTCCCATTTCACCAAAAAGGCATGAGGGACTCTTTTTTTATATACTGCCGGATGGCGTTCATGTCCTCCAGAGATATATCAATAAACTGCACCCCCAGTCCAATAGGGAGATTCGGATTGACTATCATCTCGGGTTGATTTACCCAGGCCACTCTCCCTTCGCACCTTATGGTTTCCTCGTTTTGCGGCAGGATGAATTCTACAGCCAGTCTGGTATCGACCGGAAGAATAATTCCGGTTTCGATAAATACCCCGCCGGTGCTCAGGTTAATGGAATAGTCGGTGAGCAACGTCTCCCGGTTCGTGCCGAAGTGAACACGCAAGCGGGCTATGTACCGCGGGGTTTTTCTGAACTGGTTATTCAGATATTTATTTGTTATGGAGAGAAAATAATGGCGATTTATCGGTTTCACAATAATATCGTCGCAACCTGATTGCCAGCTTCGTTCGAAATCCTCCTCATTCGCACCCCTGGTTACCATTATCACGGGAATTTTACAAAGCTCTTCATCCGCTTTTATAATGTAGCAGCATTTGTCGCCATCCATATCCGGCATGCAGAGGTCCATAAAAACAAGATCGGGTTTCTCTTCCCGGATAATCTTAAGGGCATCGGCACCATTGCTTGCCAGCAGCAGGTTGAATAGACCTCTATGAAAGAATGTCTTTTCCTGTTCCAGAAAGAGCTGAACATCATCCACCAGCAGTATCTTTTTTTTCTCCACGGTTAAACATCCTTTCTCCAGCCTGCCAGATAACAAACCTGCTGCAATTCATTATCGCGTTCTAAGCGAAAGACCAGACTGATTATCGTAAATCTCCGCAAAATCAGCAGCTGTTTCTTTGAAAGCCCGCAAAATGTCCGGATCGAAATGCTCCGGTTTGGTTCTTCCGTCTCCCCGGGTAATGATTCCCCATGCCGTCGCGTGGTCAAGTGCGGTTTTATACGGCCTGGGACTGCGCAGCGCGTCATATTGATCCGCCAACATGACGATTCTTCCCTCAACGGGGATATCCGCGCCGGCCAGGTTATTCGGATAACCGCTGCCGTCCCATCGTTCATGATGATTCAGCGCTATGGAAGCAGCCATCTGCAGTACGGGAAAGTTGGTTCCTTTGAGAAGCCGTTCGCCTATCGTGGTATGGGTTTTTATGATCCGACACTCTCCAGGGGTAAGGGCACCCGCTTTTAAAAGGATTGCATCGGGTATGCCTATCTTTCCGACGTCATGCATTGGGCTCGCGGATGTGATTGTCTCCACGAAATCCTCCGGCATGCCGAGCACCTGGGCAAGCTTGTTCGAATACATCCCGATCCGGGCGATATGCAGACCGGTGTCTTCGTCGCGCAACTCGGCAGCGGCGGTCAGACGCTCAATAACCACACTGCTCATGTTTTTGACGATCTCCAGGGCATGGGTCAGCTCCGCTGTCCTTTGCACGACCATGTTTTCCAGTTCGGCTTTGTAGTCCTTTTCAAGCTGCAGCGCCTGTTTATGCAGGACACCCTTGTTGATGGCATGAAAGAGATAGGTCAGGTCGAACGGCTTGATGATGAATTCAAATGCCCCTTTTTTTATGGCATCGATCGCCATATTGAGATCGGCGTAACCGGTCGTCAGGATGACCGGCGTCTCCGTATCAATGACGCGAATCCGCTCAAGCAGCTCAATACCGGTTATCTTCGGCATTTTGATATCAGTCAGAACGACATCTACCGGCTCTTCCAGAAGTTTGTCAAGTGCATCATAGCCATTGGTAAAGGGATAGACCGTAAAACCATCCTCGGTGAGAAGCTCAGTAACGCTTTCCAGGAGGTCGATATCGTCATCCACATAGATAATCTTCGCCGGTTTCATTCATCCAGTACCTTTCTTATTTTTGATAACAGTTCACGAGGTGACACGGGCTTTGCCAGATAATTCAGTCCCTCGTCCAAAAGCTCTCTGGTTGCGGCAGCGGAATAACCGCTGATGAAAATGACTTTAATATCGCTTCTTATCTTCTTTATATCATCATATGCTTCTTTGCCATTTTTCCTTGGCATCATTACATCGGTAAGCAAGAGCCGGATATCATTTTGACTTCCCAGGAATTTTTCTACTCCGTCCTTGCCGTCTATTGCCTCTATGACATCATAGCCAAAACTTCCCAGCATCTCCTTTAATAACTTCCGGACATCCGTGTCATCTTCGATAAGGAGTATGGTTTCTTTCCCTCCATTTTGCAGCTTAATATCCTGATAGACGCCTGCTTTTACGTTTGCGTTGATCAAGGGGAGGTAAATTTTGAAAGTAGTGCCATGATTCGGCTCGCTGGAGATGTTAATAAAACCGTCATGCTGCTTGACGATACCATAAACCATGGCAAGACCGAGCCCGGTTCCCTTGCCGACCTCCTTTGTGGTAAAAAACGGCTCAAATACCCTTTCCCGGGTATTCGCGTCCATGCCGGTACCGCTGTCGGCAACGGTGAGGATGGCGTAGCTTCCCGGCCTTATATAACCAAAGGGCGACTCCGATTCACCGACAGCTGCGAATTCGCTCTTTATTATCATATCACCTCCGGCGGACATTGCATCTACGGCATTGGCGACGAGATTCAGCAGTAGCTGTTCTATCTGCCCGGCATCCGCCATGATGGTCAAATCTTCTTTTGTCAGGGAGGTTATTAATTCAATATTTTCCGGAATGAGTCGCGTCATCAGTATATGAAGATTTTCTATTATCTGATTAAGCTTTACGGGAGCAGGTTTGCCGGGTTGTTTTCTGCTGTAGGCAAGTATGCTCTGGGTGAGAGTTGTCGCACGCTCGGTAGCAGTAAATATCCGGTCCAGATGACGACGCAGCGGGCTTGTCTCGTCCACACTCCTCTGCATGAGGCTTGCACTGGCAACGATGGCGGTGAGTATATTATTAAAGTCATGGGCGATGCCTCCCGCCAAAGTGCCGACTGCTTCAAGTTTTTGCGCCTGGCGGAGTTGGATTTCAATATCCCGTTTTTCTGTTTCAGAGCGCTCCTGATCGGTAATGTCGATTATTATCCCGCGGAACCCGACAGTTTTGCCATTCCGGATAATAGGGCTGGAATATATGACGGCCGGAAATGTCTCGCCATTTTTCCTGGTGAGAGTGTATTTATTTCCAGAGCTGGTTCCCCCAGCGATCATGTTTTTAATCTTTGCCATGGTCTGGTCCAGACCATCGGGCTTGATCATTGCCAGGGTATTTTGCCCTATTCCCATATCGATCGGGAGATAGCCCAACATACTGAATGCCTTACTATTACCGTACATAAGGTTGCCTTCAACATCCATTTCAAAAACGGGTTGCGGCAATAGTTCGGCCAACTCTCTGAATCGGGCTTCACTTTCACGGTGCCTTTCCTCTGCCTGTTTGCGCTGGGCAAGTTCCTCCCGCAGATTCTGATTGGCCTCCTGCAATGCCTCGGTTCGTTCCCGGACAATTTTTTCCAGTTCGATATTTGACCGGCGAAGTATCGCTTCGTCCTGTCCGGTCTGGTCTGACCCCAAAACCTGCCGATCATCTGCATGGTTAGCTGCATATAGCAAAGATTCCAGCTCCCTGATACGTTGGCGCATGAGTTCCGATTCATGGAGTAATTGATAATTTGACTTCTTCTCATCGTTCATCATGAACCCCGACAAACTTTAAGCCCCTTCGAAATGATTCTGCAAGTCCGGCATTACGCCTGTATCAAAATTCAGTATCCGTATTATTTATTACAATTGTCAACCATTTTTATCTCATCGAAACTGTTCAGGAACCAGATATGGAACTCTAGCATAAGTACCGGTTAATTAGTAATAAAATTGAAAATAATTTCTACCCGGGAAATCCATTCCACGCTTCAATCTGCATATTTGGTAAACAACAGCAAGGCATTTGCCGCGGCATGGGCGCAGCAAAATATCAGAAAATCATTTATGCCAACAGTTTTTTCTTAGTACTCCGGGAAACATCTGCTATACTTTCAGGGTTTTATGGTGAAAAACAGATCCCGCTTGCGGGATTCCACCGGCCATGACCGCTCATTCGAGAGTTTCGCGGCGCCGGGCGTACCCCGCCAGCGGCCGAAAAAATACCAAAAGGTAGATGGATAAGGGAAACATCCGTGCTTTAAGGTGCGTTCAGCTGATTGAATTCGCATTTGAGATTTGCATGCAGCAAGCAGTCGCACGTCACTTCCCGTCTGTCTGCACAAAGGATTGAAAATGATGAAAAAGATGCTGATCAATGCCGTACATCCGGAAGAGGCGCGGGTGGCCATCGTCAAAGACGGCCGCCTCGTCGAACTGGATGTCGAGATTGCGGGTAGCGAGCAGACCCGCGGCAACGTTTACAAAGGTGTTGTGGTCCGGGTGGAACCGGGACTCCAGGCCGCCTTCGTGGAGATCGGCCAGAAGAAGCTCGGCTTTCTCCAGATGGGAGAGATTCACCCCGACTTCTGGCAGTGGCGCGACGACATAACTGAAGAGGGCCGCAAACGTCGACCGCGCATTCAGGAGGTGTTGCGGCGCGGACAGGAACTGATCGTTCAGGTGGAAAAGGGTGAACGCGACATGAAGGGGTCGGCGCTCACCACCTACCTGTCGCTGCCCGGACGTTATATGGTTGCCATGCCGGGGAGCGACTCCACCGGCATTTCCCGGAAGGTCGAGAACGAGGTCGAGCGGAAAAAGCTCAAGGAGCTGGCGGCTGAACTCAATATCCCCGAAGGGATCGGCTATATCATGCGGACCGAGGCGCTCGGGAAGAAGAAGACGGAGCTCAACAAGGACCTCCAATCCCTCATCAAGCTCCACCGGGAAATTATCGCCAAGGCCGCCAAGGCCAAGGCCCCCGCCCTCATCTACCAGGAGTCGGACCTGGTGATCCGGACCATCCGGGACTATTTTACCGCCGAGATCGACGAGGTGATCGTGGACAACCCCGAGGTCTACAAACAGGCCAGGGATTTTTTCAAACGCACCATGCCCAAGTTCGAGAACCTGGTGAAACTCCATCAGGAAAAGCGCCCCATTTTTTCAAGGTACCAGCTGGAAGAGCAGATCGACCAGATCTACGAGAAAAAAGTGCTGCTGAAATCGGGGGGGTCCCTCGTCATAGAGCCGACCGAAGCGCTCGTCTCCATTGACGTCAACTCCGGCAAGTCGACCGGCGAGCGGGGAGTGGAGGAGACCGCCTTCAAGACCAATATGGAGGCTGTCGATGAGGCGGCGCGGCAGCTCAGGCTACGGGACCTTGGAGGGCTGATTGTTCTCGACCTTATCGATATGCGCGACAAGAAGCATATGAGCGAAGTTGAAAAGGCCCTCAAGCTGGCCCTGAAGGCCGATAAGGCGAGGGTAACCGTGGGGAAGATCTCCCAGTTCGGCATGCTGGAGATGTCGCGGCAGCGGATCAAGCAGAACCTCGATCAGGCGAGCGTCCTTTTCTGTCCTCATTGCGAGGGGCGAGGCAAGGTGAAATCGGTGGAAAATATGGCGATCTCCTTTCTGCGCAAGGTGCACGCCGCTGCGGCCAAGGGTACGGTGGCGGAGGTGCGC